>NZ_FMDK01000960.1 GCF_900091995.1 Streptomyces sp. MnatMP-M17 | reverse complement strand
CTCGCCGGCTCGTGCTCGGCGGCGAGCCGGTCGAGTTGAGCGAGATCCGCGCCCGGGAACGCCCGCGACAGAGCGCCCGCGCCGACGCTGGAGGCGCCGCCGGGCAGCCAATGCCCGTCCGGCGAAAGGTGGTTGTAGAGCACACCGGCGGGGTCGTGCAGCGGAGCCGCGGTGACGCCCTTGAGTACGAGAGTGGTGCCGAGGACGGTGTTCCACTGTCCAACGCCCCAGGCCCCGGAGCCGAGTTGGGCCGCGCAGCCGTCGGTCATTCCCGCGACGACCGGAGTGCCCTCGGCCAGTCCCGTACCGGCCGCCGCCTCCTCGCACACCGTACCGAGCCCGGTGCCCGGCGCCACCACCTCGGGAAAGTCGAGACGGGACAGACCGAGCCGGTCGTGGACGGCGGTGGGCCAGGTACGGGTGTGCAGGTCGTAGCCGGTCTTGAGGGCATGGCTGGAGTCGGTCGGCACGGGACGCCCGACCAGCCGGGTGGTGATGAAGTCGGACTGGTGGCAGACGCGCGCGCCCTTGAGCCGGGAGGCGCCCCTGAGTCCGGAGGCGGCGCCGTCCCGCCGCGACTCGCGCTCGGTGCGGGTCAGCCAGAGGAGTTTGGCGAGGGCCCAGGTCGGCTGGATGCGGTGGCCGAGCGTACGCCACACCTCCGCGCCGGCCTCCTGCGCGTCCCGCGCCTCGCCCGCGGCCCTGCCGTCGTCGTACATCAGCGCGGGCGTCAGCGGATTCCCACGAGGATCGGTCAGCAGGACGGTGCCCGAGGTGGCACACACGGCAACTCCCCGTACGCGCGCGGCGGAGAGCGTACGCAGCGTCCGGCGGACGGCGGCGCGCGTGCTCTCCCACCAGTCGGCCGGAAGCTGTTCATGGCGGTTGCCCTCGCGCCGGCCGGTGAGCGGCGCCGAGCCCCGGCCCAGTACGTGTCCGTCGTCGGTGACGGCCAGGGCACGCACGCTCTGCGTCCCCAGGTCGATCCCCATCCACACGTCCTTGTGGCGTGTGTCCGTCACAGATTCCCACCTTCCACGTCCCGTCGCCTGCCGGTCGTCTTCTCGTCGCCCGCTGGTGATCTCACGATGCTTTTCACATCGTGCCCATGATGGTGCACCAGGGGGCGCGCACCGGGGTCCACGGGACCGGGATTCCGTTGTCTCACCTGGTGAGGACGGTGGGACGGCATCAGACGGTATCGGTTGACGGGTTGACCCGATCGCCGCCCTTGGTGAACACTGCCGAACGGTACATCAGCAATCTATGTTATATCCTCAGAGCTTCATGTTATTGATGAGCTGTCTCGGGCGGAGGAGCACACACGTCCTCACCTGTCCCGTGCACGACGGATCGGAACAGGACCGGGAAATGTCACAGGACAAGAGCCAGCGAGGTCCCATACAGCGGCGCCGGGAGATCTCCGACCATGTGCTGACCGAAGGGTCGGCATCGGCGGCGGACCTGGCGGAGCGGTTCGGTGTGAGTCCGATGACGATCTACCGGGACATCGATGAGCTCGAACGGGAAGGCGTACTGCGCAAGTTCCGTGGCGGTGTCACGGCGCAGCCCTCCGGAGTCTTCGAGAGCAATGTGGCCTACCGCAAGAATTCAATGAGGGCGGAGAAGGAGGCTCTCGCCGCGAAGGCCGTCACACTCATCGAGCCCGGGATGTCCGTGATGATCGACGACTCGACCACCGCGCTGGAACTGGCCAGGCTCCTTCCTCGTATCGAGCCGCTGACCGTCGTCACCAATTTCCTCGAAGCGCTGAATCTGCTGGCCGACGAGCGCGGTCTCCATCTCATGGCCCTGGGCGGTGACTACGATCCGCTGCACGACTCCTTCCTGGGAGTGCCGTGCGTGGAGGCCGTCGAGGCGCTGCGCGTCGATCTCTGCTTCGTATCCACCTCGTCGGTGTACGGCGACTACGCCTTCCATCAGGAACAGCGCATAGTCGCGGTCAAACGCGCGATGCTCAAGTCCGCCGGGCGCAATGTGCTGATGATCGACCACTCCAAGCTCGCCCGCACCGCACTGCACCGGCTGGCGCCGCTGTCCGCCTTCGATCTGGTGCTGATCGACGACCGCACACCGCCGGAGGCCCTGCGGGCCCTCGACGAGAGCGGTGTCCGCTACGAACTCGCCCCCACCTGAGCCGTCAAGCCGCCACGCCGTCAAGCGTCAAGCGTCAAGCCGCCAAGGAGACCCTGGCCGATGAGAATCCTCGCCGCGGGCGACCATTTCGTCGCTCCCGAACTGCTCGCCCGGGAGCTGACGGCCGAGATCGGCACCGCTCACACGATTGACGAAGTGTGTCTGCCCTGGCCGCTCACTCCCTTCGGGCCGGTCTCCGAGGTGGACGAAGCATCGGGCGACGAGGAGACACTTCTCGCCGCGCTCGACGGAGCGCGGGTCTGTGTGACCCAGATGGCTCCGGTGACCAGGAAGGTCCTCGCCGGAGCACCGGAACTGCGGCTGGTGGTCGTCGGCCGCGGCGGGCCCGTCAATGTCAATCTGGACGCGGCGAGGGAGCACGGCGTCCAGGTCTGCAACACTCCGGGGCGCAATGCCGCCGCCACCGCCGAGTACACCGTCGGACTGCTGCTCGCCACGATGCGCCGTATCCCGGAGACCTCGGCGGCGCTCGCCGCGGGCCGCTGGGCGGGCGAGTTCTATACGTACGACAACTGCGGGCCCGGTCTCGCCGGTGCGACCGTCGGACTGATCGGCTGCGGCGCGGTCGGCAGCCGCGTGGCGAGGGCCCTGACCTCCCTCGGCTCGGACGTCCTGGTGTACGACCCGTACGCCGACCAGAACGCCCTGCGCGAGGTGGGCACGCCCGTCGCCGCTCTGGACGAGTTGCTGCGCCGCTCCGCCGTCGTCTCGCTGCACGCGCGGCTGACATCCGAGACGCGCGGTCTGCTCGGCGCCCGCGAGCTGGCCCTGCTCCCCGACGGCGCGGTCCTGGTCAACTGTGCACGCGGCGCGCTCCTGGACGAGGACGCCCTGTGCGACGCCCTGGAGTCGGGCCGGCTCGCCGCGGCCGGACTCGATGTGTTCGCCGTGGAGCCTCCGCCGCCCGGCTCCCGGCTGCGCTCGGCTCCTCGGCTGGTCATGACGCCTCATCTCGCGGGCGCGAACAAGTCGGTGGCGCACAACGCGGCACGCGTCGCCGCCGCCGAGGTCGGCCGGTTCCTGCGTGGCGAACAGCTCGCGCACCGTGTCGTCTGAGAAGAGCGTCGTTAAACGGAGTGGTAATCGCGGTAGTTGAGGGAGCGTCAGCCGAGCCGAGCAGGAAGGGGCTGCACAGTGTTCGTCGGCCTGGACATGGGAACCTCGGTCGCGAAGGCGGTGGCCTTCGACGAGGACGGCACCGCACTGCGCGTGGAGTCGACACCGATCGCGCTCGGCGGGCGCGGTGACCGGGTGGAGCAGGACGTCGAAGAGGTGGTACGGGCCGCCTCCCGTGTCCTGGGAGCGGTGACCGAGGGCCGGGTGCCCGCGCTGGTCGCCCTTACCGGCCAGGGCGACGGGCTGTGGCTGGTCGACGCCGAGGGACGGCCCGTACGGCCCGCGCTGTCGTGGATGGACGGCCGGGCCGGTGATCTCGTCGCGGGCTGGATGGCCGACGGTACGGCGGAGCGGCTGTACCGGCACACCGGCAATGTTCTCTTCCCGGGCTCTCCCGGCCCGCTGATGGCCTGGCTCGACCGCAACGAACCGAGGTCACTGGACGCGGCCACCACCGCCGCCTGCTGCAAGGACATCCTCCATCTGCGGCTCACCGGCGAGCGCGGCACCGATCTCTCCGACGCGTCGGTGCCCTTCCTCGATCCCCGCACCCGTACCTACTCCCCCGAGGTGCTGACGGCTCTCGGAGTCGGACACCGCGCCGGTCTGCTGCCTCCGATCGCGGCGACTCTGCCGTACGGAGAGGCCACCGGCCGTACGCCCGGCCTGGCCGAGGGCACGCCGGTCAGCTCCGGTCCGTACGATCTGCCCGCGTCCGCGCTCGGCGCGGGCGTGACCGAGCCGGGTGACGGACTGCTCATCGTCGGTACGACTCTGGCGTGCCAGGTCGTGGTCGAACGCGTCGCGCTGGACGAGGATCCGGTCGGATTCCATCTCGCCACGGCCCGGCCCGACCGCCATATGCGGGCGCTGCCCGCGATGACCGGGACGGTCGCGCTCGACTGGGTGCTCGGTCTCACCGGCACCTCCCACGAGCAGGTCTCCGGTCTGCTGGACACAACTCCGCGCGGCGCCCACGGTGTTGCCGCGCTGCCCTATCTGTCGCCCTCCGGCGAGCGCGCGCCCTTCGTGGACCACACCGCGCGGGCGGAGTTCACCGGTCTCGATCTGCGGGCGTCGCGCGCCGATCTGGTACGCGCTATGTGCGAGGCGATCGCCTTCGCGGCCCGGCACTGTCTGGAGGCCGCGGGCCTCACCGGTGAACTCGCCGTCTGCGGTGGCGGCGCGCGCAGTCTGGCGTGGCTGCGGATCTTCGCCGATGTGCTCGGCCGCCCGCTGCGTGTCGCCCGTGGACCGGAACCGGGCGCGCGCGGAGCGGTGCTGGCCGCGGTCGCGGCCCGGGACGCGGAATTCGGCCCGGCCCTGGACACCGGCGTCTGGACCGCGCCGGACGCGGTGGTGGATCCGGACCCCACGGGTGTGGAGTTCTACGAACAGGCCTACGCGGACTATCTGTTCAGGGTGGAGAGCGCGCGGGCGCGGTGGCAGGGACCGGCCGGGGCGCGCTGAGCTGAGCACCCGGCCGGGTCCGCCGGATCACTCGGCAAGCAGTCGTACGGGACCCATCAGGCCGGTGACGCGCTGTCCCGGGAAAACGAAATGAGTCGGGCTCGCGGCGTCCAAGTGCGGTGCGAGTGTACCGAAGACGGTGATCTCGATCGTGTTCTCGCCGGCCGTGACCAGTCCTGTCACCTCGAAGACATACGGAGAGCACACACGGACTCCGGCCGCGACGCCGCCGATCCGTACCTCCGCCGTGCCGCGTACCCGCCCGAGGTCGAGCAACAACCGCCCACCGGGCGCCTTTTGGGCTTCCAGGGCCTCGGCGGGCACCGTCATCCGGCGCGTGTAGCGCACTCCACCGCTGTACTCGGCGAGGCCCTGCGCCTCCCAGTCGCCCGTCCGGATCAGCCCTGGGCCGATCTCGCAGCGTACGGGACCGGCCAGGGCGGCGCCGCCCTGGCGGCCGGGAGCGGTCCGCACGCGCAGGGCGACGGTGCGTGGTCCGGAAGGGCCGTCGGCCGGCAGTTCGACGGTCACCGTGTGCACGCCGTCGGCGCCGGTACGGCTGGGGGGGGGC
>NZ_FMDK01000035.1 GCF_900091995.1 Streptomyces sp. MnatMP-M17 | reverse complement strand
CGGGCCGGCTCGGCCGCCCGGTGACTGCCGACGGGGACGCCCTCGTCGTCGACGGCCGCCGCATCACCGTGCTCGCCGAACGCGAACCGGCGCGGCTGCCGTGGGCCGAGCTCGGCGTCGACATCGCGCTTGAGGCGACCGGCCGCTTCACATCGGCCACGGCCGCCCGCGCCCACATCGACGCGGGCGCGACAAGGGTACTCATCAGCGCGCCGGCGGACGGCGCCGATGTCACACTCGCGTTCGGGGTCAACACCGACGCGTACGACCCGGCCGCGCACACGATCGTCTCGAACGCCTCGTGCACGACCAACGCGCTCGCGCCGCTGGCCGCCGTGCTCGACGGTCTCGCCGGCATCGAGCACGGCTTCATGACAACGGTGCACGCCTACACGCAGGAGCAGAACCTCCAGGACGGCCCGCACCGCGACGCCCGCCGCGCCCGCGCCGCCGCCGTCAACATCGTGCCGACCACAACAGGCGCCGCCAAGGCGATCGGCCTCGTACTGCCGAACCTCGACGGCAAGCTGTCCGGCGACTCGATCCGCGTGCCTGTCCCGGTGGGATCGATCGTTGAACTCAACACGACCGTCGCTCGTGACGTGACACGCGAGGACGTACTGGCGGCATACCGCACCGCGGCACAGGGGCCGCTCGCGGGCGTACTTGAGTACTCGGACGACCCGCTCGTATCGTCCGACATCACGGGCAACCCGGCCTCGTCGATCTTCGACTCGGCCCTCACCCGCGTCGACGGCCGCCACATCAAGGTGGTCGCCTGGTACGACAACGAGTGGGGCTTCTCGAACCGCGTGATCGATACGCTCGAACTCCTCGCCACCAGCTGAGAACCTCGACTTGGCGCGCACTCAACAGCAGCTGCACGACAGCCATCCCGCCATCACTCGAAAGCATTGGTCGGTCACGAGCCGCAGCAGCCGCCTGCGGGAGCTTCCTTCGTCGCAGCCGGGGCCGATGCACCGATCTGTACGAGCTCCGGCGCCGATGTGGCGCAGCAGCCTCCGCCGTCGGACTGCCGCTCGGCGGCCGGTTCGTCGAACAGCCCGGCGCCGCCGCACACCCCGCTCTCGGGCAGGGTCAGCTCCACGCGGTCGGCGGACTCGGCATCGCCGGCGATCGCCGCGGCAATGGAGCGCACCTGCTCGTAGCCGGTCATGGCGAGGAAGGTGGGTGCACGGCCGTAGGACTTCATACCGACGAGGTAGACGCCCTGTTCGGGGTGGGACAGTTCACGGTGGCCGTGAGGGTAGACCGTGCCGCAGGAGTGGACATTGGGGTCGATCAGCGGCGCGAGTTCCACGGGTGCCTGGAGGCGCTCGTCCAGGCCGAGGCGTAGTTCGGAAAGGAAAGACAGGTCCGGGAGGAAGCCGGTCAGGACGACGACCTTGTCAACCGGGTCGAGACGGCGGCCGTCTTCAGCCACCAGCACCAGGCGACCGTCGCTGTCCCGTTCCACCGCCTCGGTACGGAAGCCGGTGACGGCGTCGGCGTGTCCGTTGTCCACCGCCGCCTTGGCCGCGAGGCCGAGGGCTCCTCGGGCGGGCAATTGGTCGGCCGCGCCGCCGCCGAAGGTGGCACCGCTGATACCGCGCCGCAGGATCCATACGGTGTGTGTGCCCGGAGCGTCCTTGGCGAGGCCGGCCAGGGAGGCCAGCGCCGTGCAGGCGGAGGCGCCGGAGCCGATGACGGCCGTGCGCTTGCCCGCGTAACGGGCCCGTACGGCTTGGTCGTTGAGGTCGGGGACGCGGTAGGAGATCCGGTCCGGGGCCATGCGCTCGCCGAGCGCGGGGAGTCCGTCGGCGCCGATGGGGCTGGGCATGGACCAGGTGCCGGAGGCGTCGATGACCGTACGGGCCGTGATCCGCTCCTCGGCTCCGTCCGCGTTCATGATGTGGACGGTGAAGGGCTGTCTGTCCCGGTCGGCGTCCACGATCCGGTCGCGTCCGAACCGGGAGACACCGGTGACGCGGGTACCGAACCGGACCTTGTCGCCGAGGACGTCGGCCAGCGGCTGGAGGTAGAGCGTCGCCAAGTCACCGCCGGTGGGGTAGGTGGCGCCGTCCGGTGCGGTCCAGCCGGAGAGCGCGAGGAGCTTCTCGGCGGCCGGGTCGACCAGCTCGGCCCAGGTGGAGAAGAGCCGTACATGACTCCACTCCCGTACGGCGCTGCCCGCGCGGCCTCCTGCCTCCAGGACCAGGGGCTCGATGCCGCGCTCGACCAAGTGCGCCGCAGCGGCCAGGCCGATCGGGCCTGCTCCGATCACCACGGTGGGCAGGTCGCTGGTGGGCGCCCCGGTCGTCGGCACAGTCACGGCGACTCCCTCTCGATCTTCTTGCTTCGACGTTTATCGATGGCTTGCACCGTCAGGGTTCCATCTGGTTCGATGACTGTCAACATAGGCATTCATCGAAACAATGGATCCGTTGCCGCCCCTGGGTCGGGTGTGAAATGTTGAGGTGGAGCCCGATCAAGTGGCTCCCGGACGAGGGGTGCCGTACCCGGAGTGCGACAAGACGGCCCGTGAGAGGGCTGTCATGTCGTGGTGGATTCTTGCCGTTTCGGGTGTTCTGGAAGCTGTGTGGGCTGCTGCCCTGGGCAAATCGGAAGGCTTCAGTCGCCTTGTTCCGACGCTGCTCTTCGTTATTGCCCTGGCCGCGAGCATGGCCGGACTGGCTTACGCGATGCGTGAACTGCCGGTCGGTACCGCGTACGCGGTATGGGTAGGCATCGGCGCGGTGCTCACCATCCTGTACGCGATGTTCGCCGGACAGGAATCGGTGACCGCACTCAAGGTCTTGTTCCTGACGCTGATCGTCGCAAGCGTGATCGGGCTCAAGCTCGCCCACTGAGGCCCCTGGTCAAATTCTCGTCCGGCGGTAGCGGTGGGAGGCGGCCCCTGTGGAGTTGGTTCGACGTGTGTCAACATAGACGTATGTCGAATACGAAGGTGCTGCCGCTGCTGGAGCCGGAGGTTGCGCCGTGCTGCCCGCCGTTGTCCGAGCGGGCGTTGACGGCCGAGGAAGCGGTCCGTACGGCCTCGATGTTCAAGGCCCTCGGCGATCCCGTACGGCTGAGGCTGTTCTCGCTGGTCGCCTCGCACGAGGGTGGCGAGGCCTGCGTCTGTGACATCTCGGACGTCGGTGTCTCCCAGCCCACCGTCTCCCATCACCTGAAGAAGCTCCGCGAGGCCGGTCTGCTCACCTCGGAACGGCGCGGGACCTGGGTGTACTACCGCGTGGCTCCGTCCGTCCTTGCCGCCATGGGCCAGTTGCTGAAACAGCCCGCGGCCTGACTTCGTCGAACGGGCCGGTGTCTGTTCGTCCGGCGCCGCGTGATGCTGGACGTATGGAGATCGAGATTCTGGTCGTGCCGGACTGTCCGAACGAGAAGCCCGCTGCGGAACGGCTGAGGAGCGCTCTCGACGCTGTCGGCATGCACGACACGACGTTCACGACCCGCACCATCAGCGACCCCGAGTCTGAACCGCCTTGACCTTCAAGTCGGGCAGAAGGGACGGGGTCTACGGAGCGTACGGCGTATCGGCCAAGGCGTTCTCGTCCGTCGCGTGGCCGAGAGTGCGGTCGAGGACGGTCAGGAGGAGGTAGAGCACGCCTGCGCCGAGCATGATCCAGGCGAGGTGGTGCATGCCGCCGGTGTCCGCGCGCTGCCCGAAGGAGGCGGCCGTTGTGGAGGAGGCGACCATCGAGCCGATGTAGGCGAAGGTGCGCAGCAGGCCGGCCGAGGAGGCGGTGCGCTCGGGATCGGCCTGGAAGTAGACGGAGTTCTGCAGGGCCAGGTTGTTCAGTCCCTGCGGGACGCCGAAGATCAGGGCGACGAGAATCAGCATCCACACGGGGCTGTCCCCGGTGAGCGTCAGCATCACCGCACAGGCGACCACCTGCCCGAGCGCACCGGCGAGCAGCTTGCCGCGCACGCCCTTGCGCCGCCCGGAGACGATCGAGACACCGATGGCCACCAGGAACATGGGGATCTGCACCAGCCCGGCGTGGAAGGGCGAGAGCCCGAAGCCCTCCTCCGTCCACTGGGTGAACCCGTAGAGGAAGGAGTAGGCGACGACGTAGGCGACCAGCGCGCGCCCGTAAGTGACCAGCAGCGGCGTGTTGCCGCCCAGCACCCGCAGGTCGATGAACGGGGTGGCGGCCCGTAGCTCCCGCGCCGCGAACGCGCCGCTCGCGGCGGCGGCGATCACCGGCAGGTACCAGTCACGCAGGTGCAGGTTCATCAGGAACAGCAGCAGTGAGACGAGCATTACGGCGAACAGCGCCATGCCGGGCAGGTCGAGCTGGGCGGCGCGGCGCCCACGCGACTCCCCTGTACGGGCCTCCTTCGCCCCTGTGCCGTCTTCCTTGGCACGGCCCTCCTTGGCCCCCGTACCGGCCTGCTTGGGCAGTCGGAGCAGCCCCAGCAGCACGGCCGTGACGGCCAGCGGCACATTCAGCGCGAAAGTGGCGCGCCAGCCGCCCAGCCCGACCAGCAGCCCGCCCAGCAGAGGGCCGAGCACGGCGATGGTCTGGTTGGCGACGGCCAGGGCGGTCAGCACCCCACCGGGGCTGTCCTGCCCGGTGCGCCTGGCCTCGCTGCGCAGCAGCGCCATCGCGGCGGGATACCCGGCGCAGGTGCCGAACCCGAGCAGGACCCGCGAGGCGATCAGCACACCCACGTTCGGGGCCAGGGTGCCGACGACACCGGCGACCCCGACAAGGCTCGTGCTGACGAGGAAGAGCCTGCGCGGTCCGAAGATGTCGATGAGCCGGCCCACGACGGGCTGCCCGAGAGCCGTGGCCAGGTAGAGGGCCGAGACCAGCCACGCGGTCTGCGAGGGCGGCACGCCCAACGCGTCGCCGATGGGTACGAGCGTGACGGCGATGATCGTCGAGTTGATCGGGTTCAGGACCGAGCCCAGCATCATCGGCGGCAGCAGCCGCCGGTCGAAGCCCGCCGTCGCCGTCCCGCCCCGC
>NZ_FMDK01000808.1 GCF_900091995.1 Streptomyces sp. MnatMP-M17 | reverse complement strand
GCCTCGAAGCACGGCTGCGGCACTGCGGGCACGAGAATCCGGGAGAGCTGGCCTCGGCGGCCGAACGCCTGCGTGAGCTGGGCGAGGATCCACCGCTCGGCTCGGCCGGCGAACGCGAGCTGGTGGCCGTCCTGCTCTGCGCGGGCACGCTCACCGGCCGGCTCACCGCGGCCGGAGCGGCCCGTACGGCCAACCGCGTCCTGGAACGCGAACCGGCCGCCTCGGCGGGCGCGTACACCGCACTGCCACTGGTCGTGATGACACTGTTCGCGGCGGAATCGATACGAGGTGTCGGCTCCTGGCTGTCGAGCGAACAGCAGACCGGACGGCAGAACACGACCGGCGCCGACGGTGTACTCCTCTTCGCCGAACGGGCATTGACCCTTGTCATGCAGGGCAGGCACGGCCAGGCGCGCGAATATGTCGAACGCGCCATGGGGCTGGTCGACGCGGACTGGCGCGAGACCGCCGTACTCGTCCTGTGCGCCGTCGCGTTCGAGCTACGCGATCCGGCGCTCGGCGAGCGCATCCTGAGCCGGGCCCACGCACGCGGGTTCACGGGCCTGGCCGTGACCGTGACTCTACGGATCCTCCAGGCGTCGGTGGACGCTCAGCGCGGTCACCGTGCCAGGGCCCTGGAGAGCCTGCTGGCCTGCGGCCGGCGGCTGGAGTGCTCCGGCTGGCAGAACTCGGCGCTCTTTCCGTGGCGGCCTCACGCGATCGGCCTCCACCACCGGCTCGGTGACTCGCACACCGCACTGAGACTGGCCGAGGAGGAGCACGACTGGGCCGCGGCCTGGGGAGCGCCGACCGGGCTCGGGCGTGCCCTGCGGCTCAAGGGCTGGCTCCACGGCGGCCAGGGCGTTCCTCTGCTGCGCGAGGCCGTCGGCGTACTGCGCGGCTCCTCGCACCGTCTCGAACTCGCCAGAACGCTGGTGCTGTTGGGCCGACGGCTCGGCGGCGGCCCGGAGGCGGAGTCCGCCCTGCGGGAGGCGGGGGCGATCGCCGCGGCCTGCGGCGCTCCCTGGCTGGTCGAACAGGCCGAGCACGGCCTCGGTACGCCCGCGCCGCCGCCGCGGACGGCCGTGCTCACCCGCAGTGAGCGCCGTGTCGTCTCCCTTGTCGGTCGCGGCCTCACCAATCAGGAAATTGCGGGTGAACTCGGTGTGAGTTCCCGGGCCGTCGAGAAACACCTGACGAATTCCTATCGGAAACTCGGCATCTCGGGTCGGCATGAGCTGGCGGGCGCTCTGCCCGCGTAGCATGCGAACACATATGTGTTAACGGCGTGCTACGGACGGTGTGACCGGTGCGACGGCTGCGCCCGGTGGTTCGGTCACACCGTGCGGGACAAACCTCAGGAGAACCTCAAAGGCGGCTCAATTGCGGGATGGGTGCCCGGCAGGACCCGCCCGGCATGCCGGGATTTGCCCATCCCGTGCCATCGCCATTGCGGACCGAACCTTCCCCGGGTTCGACCACAGCTTTAGCCCGATGAGCAGGGGAACTTGTTGACGCGCGAGCGCGGAGTTACCTAGTCTCAATTTCGGTAAATGGATAACCGGTCAATGAGTCAGGTAAGGCCGGATACCACTGCTAATTGACGCATAGCGTCGTTGTCAATTCCCAGAGAACCGGGGGACCCGAAAGGATGGCGGTCTTGTGGCGATTGCCGCACTCGTAGACTCGGCGCAGCTCAACTCCACCGAACTCGTACCTGACCAGCACGGGCGCGGAGGTGCCCAGCAGTTCGACCAGGCGGGGCTCTGTATGGCCTCGCTCGACCCGGCCCTGACCATCCAGCAGGCGAACCAGGAGTTCTTCCGTCGCTTCGGCGACTCCTCGGCCGGTGTCTGCGGACGCAGCTTCCGCGAGCTGGTGCATCCCAGCGTCCAGCAGCCGCTGATGCGTCAGTTCTCCCGGCTGGTCGAAGGCAAACGCCAGCGGTTCGCCTCGCATGTGGTGGCGCTGGGGCCGGAGGACTCCGCGTTCGCAGGCACGCTGACGGCCGCGGCCGTCAGCGGCGAGACGCCCGACGTGGCCGCGATCCTGGTGCTCATGCGCTCGTCGGAGAACGCGGCCGACGCGGGCGTGGTGACCAGCCAGAAGAAGATCCTGACCGAGATCGACGCACGGATCCTCGAAGGCATAGCGGCGGGTCTGTCGACGATTCCGCTGGCCTCACGGCTCTATCTGAGCCGGCAGGGCGTGGAATACCACGTCACCGGTCTGCTGCGGAAGCTGCGGGTGCCCAACCGGGCCGCCCTGGTCTCCCGCGCCTACTCGATGGGCGTTCTCAACGTCGGTACCTGGCCGCCCAAGGTGGTCGAGGACTTCATCAAGTGAAGCCGCCGGGCCGCCGGGAAGCGGCCCGGCGAGCAGCCCGCACAGAACTGTGGAGCC
>NZ_FMDK01001002.1 GCF_900091995.1 Streptomyces sp. MnatMP-M17 | reverse complement strand
ACCCCGGCCGCTGCGCGGCGCTGCTCGCCACCGTGGACGGCGGGGAGACGCTCGTCGGCCACGCCGGAGAGCTGCACCCGAGGGCGGTCAAGGCGCTCGGCGTGCCGGAGCGCACCTGCGCCATGGAGATCGATCTCGATCTGCTGGAGCGCGCGGGCACCGGTGCGCTCCAGGCGCCCCGGATCTCCACCTACCCGGTCGCCACCCAGGATGTGGCGCTGGTCGTCGCCCGGGACATGCCCGCCTCCGAGGTGGAGCGCGCCCTGCGCGAGGGCGCGGGTGAACTTCTGGAGTCCCTGCGGCTGTTCGACGTCTTCACCGGCGAACAGATCGGATCCGGCCGGAAGTCGCTCGCGTACGCCCTGCGCTTCCGCGCGCCGGACCGCACACTGACCGTCGAGGAGGCCACCGCGGCCCGCGAGGCGGCCGTCGCGCTCGCCGCCGAGCGGACCGGAGCGATTCTTCGCGGCGCGTAATCGCCAACGCGTAACACCTGGTCATACGCCGTCGTTGGACAGACGGCCGTCCCCTGAGGGGCGCCTCCGGACCTCCGGAAGCGCCCCTCACTCATTCGGGTGAGAAGTCCGGGGCGGGTTCGCCAACGCACATGCGTGATCGACACAATCGATCCGGCCACTACGGTCGACGTACGCCCATCGGCTTAGGGGCCGGGCGGCCGAAGGGGGCCGACGGATGAATCGGACCAGGGCAGAAGAGGACGCGTCCGAGGACGCACCGGCCCCCTGGGGTGTCGTCGAGTGCGCGATCCCGGGCGGTGTGCTCGCCCTGGTGATCACCTGGGAGCTGACCTGCCCGCCCAGCACCCACGACCACCTGATCCCGCGCATCGTGACCTGTGTGGCCTTTCTGCTGGTCGTGGCGTATCTGCTCAACCGGGTGCGGCGGCGTGGGCTGAAGGTGCTGAGCGAGGTCCGCGCGGTGGCGCGCGCCACACAGGCGGTGCTGCTCCGGCCGCTTCCCGCGCGCCTCGACGGGCTGGCGTTCTACGCGCGACAGCTCTCCGCGTCCCGGGGCGCCGATGTCGGCGGCGATCTGTACGAGGCGGTGGCCACCGGGTACGGCGTCCGCGTGATCATCGGCGATGTACGCGGCCATGGACTGCCCGCCATCGGCGCCGTGGCGGCGGTGCTGGGCAGCTTCCGGGAGGCCGCCCATGACGAGCCGGGACTCGACGGTGTGCTGCGAAGACTCGACCGGGCGCTTCAGCGCCATCTGAGAGAGCAGTCGGGACAATGGGCCGCCAGGGCGGAGGGCGGTGGACCCGACGGCTCCGGATCCGGTGGCCGCGGACCGGGCGGTCGTGGACCGGGCGGTCGTGGACCGGGCGGCGGGAGATCCGACGGCCGGGCATCCGGTGGCGGTGGATCCGGTGGCTCCGGATCCGGTGGCCGGGAATCCTGGGCCTACGACGATCCGGATCCGGACGGACTGTCGGCGGAGGAGTTCGTCACCGTACTGCTGCTGGAGATCGGGCACGACGCGGAGGTACGGGCTCTCAACTGCGGCCATCCCTGGCCCTATCGGCTGGGCCGGGGCGCCGCGCCTGTCGCGAGCGCCGAGCCTCTGCCACCGCTCGGCCCGTTCCCGCTGCCCGCCGATCTTCCGCTCCAGCGGTGCGGGCCGCTGCTGCCCGGTGAGTCGCTCTTCCTGCACACCGACGGTGCCCAGGACGCGCGGGACTCGGCCGGACGGTTCTTCGCTCTGGAAGAAGCGCTGACCGGGGCCGCGGAGGGAGTCTCCGGTGTGCCGCTCTCGCCCACGGAAGTGGTGCGGCAGGTGCACCGAGCGCTGCTGCGGCACACCGGCGGGCGTGTCAACGACGACATGGCGCTGCTCGTCGTACGCAATGACCGCGCGCCGGTGCCGGTGGATGTGCCTTTGCCCATGCCATCGCCTGTGCCGACGCAGGACCAGGGACCGGATCCGGATGGCGGCGAGGAGTTACAGCCGCCGGACAGCCCGCCGCCGGATGACCGTACGTCGGACGAGCGGCCGCCTGGGGACCCTCCCGTATCGGCTCCCTCGCCCGTATCGGCTCTCTCGGCCGACCGGCCATCGGAGAGTCAACCCCCATCGGGGAGTCAACCCCCATCGGGGAGTCAACCCTCATCGGGGAGTCAACTCCCGGATATCCGGCCCTTAGGCGCTTCCAAGCGGGCGGCCGAGCAGCCGCCGGAGATGTATCCACCGGATATGCGTGCGCCCGAGCAGCGGCTCCCGGATCCGCACACACCCGAGCAATGCCCACGTCCCCGGCCGGGAATGACCGCGACCGGGGCACGCACGACATCCTTCCGCCGGTAGTGGGCGACATGACCGGTGCGGCCGGCGCCGCCTGCCCCGCCGCGGAGTGTCGGGCAGGTCAGCAGGGCAGACGGCGCGGTTGCGGGCCACCGCACAGGACGAGGGGGAGTCGGTGGCCCGGCCGCCTCTTTGTGAGGCGATTCAGTCAACCGGCCCCGGGCGCCCGGCGGCAGAGCGCACAAGGTACGGATACGGGCATTACGTTCACACCCCGTGCGATTCGCACTACGCTGGGCCCCTCGCCGAGACGTGCTGGGCTTGCCGTCAAAGTCCCGAAAGGGCTTGGAAGTCCAGAAGATCCACACCGGCCGAACCACCGGAGAGGCTTATGCAGCCCAACACCCTGCTTGATTCCCTGCTCGACGAGGCGGGTATCTCCCACGCCGGACTCGCCGCCCGGGTCAATGAGGCGGGCCGGCTGAGAGGGCTCGCCCTCCGGTACGAACACACGGCCGTGGCACGGTGGTTGAAGGGTCAGCGGCCACGCGGCCAGGTGCCCGATCTGATCTGCGGTGTGCTGGGCGACCGGCTGCGCCGCTCGCTCACCTTGGACGACATCGGGCTCGGTGTGCTGGGCGAGTCGCCCGTGCCGGGCGTCACTCCGCTCTCCGGCTTCGTGGAGCGGGCCACCGCGCTCTGGCGCTCCGACGAGCAGCGCCGGCCGCACATAGTGGACGCCCCCGCCGTCACCGGCACGCCCGCCGTGATCCCCGTCTGGGAGTGGGAGAATCCGCCGGAGGACGCCGATGTCTCGCGCCCCGGCCGTACGAAGGTCGGTCCCGCCGACATCGAGTTGCTGCGCTCGGCCAGGGAGCACTACGAGCTGATGTACCGGAGAGCGGGCGGAGTCGCCACCCGTGCCCGGATCGTCCGCTTCCTCAACTCCGAGACCGCTCCGCTGCTGCGCGGCGGATACAGCGACTCGCTGGGCCGTCAGCTCCACCGTGCCACCGGCGGACTGGTCGCGGTGGCCGGTATCTGCGCGTACGACTCCGACGCCCATGGACTCGCCCAGCGCTACTTCCACCAGGCACTGCGGCTGGCCAAGGCCAGCGGCGACCGCGGACTCGGGGCCTATGTGATCGCGCTGCTGGTCAACCAGTCGCTGCACATGGGCGAGTACCGCCAGGCCGTCGCCTTCGCCGAGGCCGCGCTGCGGACGGCGGGCCGCCAGATCACTCCCGCGCTCGCCGCCGATCTCTATGCGATGCAGGCCAAGTCGTATGCCCATCTCGGCGACGGCAGCGGTGCGCTGGGCTGCATCGGACGCGCCGAGACGGAGGCGGAGCGCATCAGACCCGGGCATGAGCCGGAGGAGACCGGGTACGTCCAGCCGGGCCTGGTGAACGTACAAGTGGCGGAGGCCCTGCTCAGCCTCGGAGATCTGGCCGCCGCGCGGGCGCACGCGGCGGCGGCCGTGGACACCCCGGCGCACGATCGGGGCAGGGTGCACCGGCTCGCCATGCTCAGCCATATCGAGCTACGGCAGGGCGAGGCGGACCGGGCCGCCGGAACAGCTCGGGAAATGGCCGAGCGGGCGCGGGGAATGGAGTCCCAGCGGCTGCGGGACCGGCTGCGCGCCGTACGTGCGCAGTTGGTGGCCAGCGGATCCACCGACGCGGAAGCGACGGCCGAACTGATCGAGGGAGCGCTGCGCGTTCCCCTGTGAGCCCCTCTGTGAGCCCCCTCTGAGCCACCGTGTACAAGAGCCGCTGCTGCGATATTGCCATCAACTTGTCGGAAGGTGGCAGAAACATGCAGTGGACGAAACTTAGCGAACAAACTGTGTATGAGAACCGCTGGTTCCAGGTCAATCTGGCCGACGTCAAGCTCCCTGACGGCCGGCGGCTCGACCACTTCCTGATCCGGCTGCGCCCGGTCGCCGTGGCGACCGCGGTGAACTCCGCCAATGAGGTGCTGATGCTCTGGCGGCACCGTTTCATCACCGACAGCTGGGGCTGGGAGCTGGCCGCGGGCGTGGTCGAGGACGGCGAGTCCATCGAGGCCGCCGCGGCCAGGGAGATGGAGGAGGAGACCGGATGGCGGCCCGGACCGCTGCGCCATCTCCTCACGGTCGAGCCGTCCAACGGCCTGACCGATGCCCGGCACCATCTCTACTGGGCGGAGGAGGCCACATACATCGGCCATCCCGAGGACGACTTCGAGTCCTCGCGCCGCGAGTGGATCCCGCTCAAGCTGGTGCCGGACATGATCGCGCGCGGTGAGATCCCGGCCGCCGGTATGACGGCCGGGCTGCTGATGCTCCATCACATACGGCTGGGCTGAGTTCTGCCGCCCTGCCTCGCGTACTCCTGATCCGCCCGGTCGGTCCGCTCCCGGCGATCAGGAGTACGGGTAGAAGCCCGCCCCGGTCTTACGGCCGAGCCGGCCCGCGTCCACCATCCGCTGGAGCAGCGGAGGCGCCGCGTACAGCGGTTCCTTGAACTCCGCGTACATCGAATCGGCGACGGACGCCACGGTGTCCAGACCGATCAGATCGGAGAGCTTGAGCGGGCCCATCGGATGGGCGCAGCCGAGCTCCATCCCGTTGTCGATGTCCTCGCGGCTCGCGATGCCCGACTCGAACATCCGGATCGCCGAGAGCAGATACGGGATGAGCAGCGCGTTCACCACGAAGCCCGAGCGGTCCTGGGCGCGGATCGCGTGCTTGTCCAGCACTCCCTGGACGACGGCCTCGGCCCGCTTGATCGTCTCCTCGGAGGTCGTCAGCGCGGGAATCAGCTCGACCAGCCGCTGCACCGGCGCCGGATTGAAGAAGTGGATACCGATGACCTGGTCGGGACGTGAGGTCGCGACCGCCAGCTTGACCAGCGGGATGGACGAGGTGTTGGAGGCGAGGATCGCGTCGGGGCGCCGCACCACCTGGTCGAGTACCTGGAAGATCTCGGTCTTGACCTTCTCGTTCTCCACCACGGCCTCGATGACGAGATCGCGGTCGGCGAACTCACCGAGATCGGTGGTGAAGCTGAGCCTGCCGAGCGCCGCGTCACGCTCGCCCTCGCTGATCTTGCCGCGTTCGGCGGCCTTCGACAGCGAGTTGTGCAGACGGGTACGGCCGATCTCCAGCGCCTCGCCGGTGGTCTCGGCGACCTTTACCTCCAGGCCGCTACGGGCGACGACCTCGGCGATTCCTGCGCCCATCTGGCCGCAGCCCACCACTCCGACGCGGGCGATATCGGTCAGGATGTCGGTCACATCGTGCCTTTCACTGGTCCGTGTCCCGGCAGGTCCCCCGTGTGATTCCGGCGCCCGCCTCGGGACAGGACGTTACTCCGCGGGAGAGTGTGGACGACCGGCCGGGGCGGGCATGCTCAGCGGAAGCGGCGGCCCGTCCGGCGATCACCGGCGGGCCGCCCGGCAGCGGACCAGAGGACGGGGCGGCGCATGGCGCACATCGGCAGACGAGGGCTGGTCGTGGGCGCGGCGGGGGCGGCGGCGGCACTGCTGGCGGCGGG
>NZ_FMDK01001291.1 GCF_900091995.1 Streptomyces sp. MnatMP-M17 | reverse complement strand
CTGGCGGGTGCCGCCGCCATTACCGCCACCGCCTGGCTCATACCGGGCTTCGCAACCGCAGCTCCCGCAGCGTGGGACTGCAACGACGGCTCCTTCTGCGTCTACAGCGGTGACAACGGCGCGGGCTCGGTTTGCGGGTGGAGTGGAGACGACCCCGACTGGCACAACGGCACAAGCCAGTGCAGCTGGACGGGCAGCACCCGCGTGCAGTCCGCCTTCAACAACGGGCTCTCCGGACTGCCGGTCTCGGCCTACACCGCCATCAACGAAGGTGGCACCAGGGTCTTCTGTCTCGCCAAAGACGGCAAGATCAACCTCTCTGGCGTAGGAACCTACCTTCGCTCCCACACCTGGTCCTGTTGACAGCACGGCCAAAGCCTCGACGAACGCGGCGGTCGGGCAAGCAGCCCACCGCCGCCGGCTTCCACGGCGACGACGGCCGCCCGCCGCCGCCGCGCACTGCACCATTGCCGCCAGCGGTGCTCGTGGTCCTATCGATGGTCGCCTGGTGGTATCAGACCGGTATTGCTGCGCTGCGCAGCGCAGCATTTACATGGGCCAGGCGGGCGGCACACGGGTGCTGCTCGTATAGCAGGCCGACCCAGGCCCGATGCAGCATGCCTTGCTGATCGGGGTAGCAACGGGGCTCCGAGGGCCGTCGCGGCCGCTGCATAGCATCGCAGATCTGCGATGCTCCGGGTGAGATCCATTCACAGCTGCTGCATAGATCGCGAAGCAGCAGCGCCCCCGCGCGGAACGGTTGCCCGCACCGGAACGCCGTGCGCGCGGCCGGTCGGACGTCGACTGTTCTGGAGATCCAGAACAAAGTGGTTGCCCTGCTGCTACCGCCCCGCCGGGTGCGAGGCGCTGTCCTCGGGGTCTCCCCACGTGCGAAAGCGGCGCCGCACGAGAGGTGCGACGCCGCAGGGCACTGCTTCAGAGGGTCAGCGTTTGCGCCGGGACGCGAGGTCGATGGGCGGCTCAGCTGGACGCAGCCGGCGGGCGGCCTTCTCCTGGCGCTCCTTCTCGTGCTGCGCGACCCGGCGTTCGTAGCGCTCCTGGAAGTCCGGGTGGTCAAACCGGTCGTCGTCGTCCATCGCTGCGATCGCCGCCAGCTGGTCCGCGGGGGTGCGGAAGCCGGCGATGAGGGGGCTGAGCCGGTAGACGCCGTTCCCTTCCTTCCCGACCATCTGGGCGAAACCGAGGTGCTGAAGGCCGCGGGTGACCTTCGAGCGGCTCAGCCCGACGTGCTGAGCGATGACGTCCTGAGTGGCCACGCAGCGCCCGCCGGGCTCCTGGCGTCCCAGGAGGTGCAGCAGGACCGGGTAGGCGGCCGGCGGCATGCCCCTGGGGGTGAAGGCGAGGGCGTTATTGGCCGTCCAGACGTACTCGGGGATCATGCTCTCCACGGCGATCGTCATGACGTCCCATCCTCCTCCGGCCGCGCCTGTCGGGCTGCAGCTCGGGCCCGTGCGCGGGCCTTGTCCTCCCGGGGCGGCTTCTTCTCCGGGTCCGGCAGCCTCCGCAGCGCGCGGAAAGCGTCGGGCAGGTCCTCATTCTCTTCGATCGCGTCCAGCAGCGAGAGCTGGTCGATCTTCATGGTGCCCGCCACACGCAGACCGGGCTTCGGCTCGATGGGCACCCTGCCACCCCTGAGCGTCAGCCTGGGGTGCAACTGGTACGTGCCCGCCTTGAGCTTGACGACCACTCCGATCTGCCCAGCTTCCTTGAGCGACCGGGAGATCTGCGACTGCTTCACCTTCAGCAGCTCCGCCAGTTTCGTCTGTGTCGCTTCGACAGTCCCGCCGGGCTTCTGCATGCCCATCATCCGCACGATCAGCCGCAGCGAGACCAGGTCGTCGCGGTAGTAATCGGCGAGCCAGCACAGGAACGCCTGGCTGTCCATGACGAAGTCCTCGTTCAGGAACCCATCGCTGGTGACCGGCGGCTCCACCGAGGCCCGGTAGCCGTCCGGCAGGTTGACCACATTCGCCTGCCGCAGCGCCCCGGGCATCCGGAAGGCACTCGGTGGGGGCGGGGGAGGAGCGTTGGCCGGGGCCAGCCTCTGCCGCGGCTGCTGCTGGGGCCGTGCCGTCATCGGGGGGCTCCGCTCCTCATGATCGGTAGGTGGTGGCCGCAGCATACTGGATTGTGCCCCTCCTGCACTTTCCTGTTCCCCAGATGCACTTTCCGCGTGTCGTTATCACCCGGGGGTGATTTCTCTCCCCTCCCCGCCGGGTCGACGTCGACTCGCCCGCGCCGCGCCGTTTGTGCCCCACGTGCACAATCCGCATCACGCCCGCCGAGACCCCGGCCGTCAAAATGTGCACCTGGGGCACAAACGGGGGCCGTTTTACAACCCCGGGGTGATAACCCGGACCCCGATTTATCACCCCGGGGTGATACCCCTGAGACTCCGAAAACGTGTTGACCTGCGAAAACATCGATCTCCCTCTCCCTCTAGAGCATGTGCGCGCGCGTGATACCCGATCTTGCGGCTGGACTCAACCACCGACACGCAGTGCCGCGCCGTGGTCAACCGGGCCTGACCACGGGCTGATGCTCTGCGGCTGAGGCGGCTTCGCATGCGTCTCGGCGGACCCGTGCGGCTCGTGGACGGCAGCAGCGTTGCTGCGTCTCGGGTCGTGCCCACCGTGACGTTCAAAAACATGGAAGCGTGGCTGAGGCCAGCGGGTGGTTTCGCCGCCCGATCCGGGGGCCGTTCGGCTACCGTACCTCCGCACGTTGAATTCCAGCATTCCCATATCGGGCTTCCGTTCTGTGGCTGAGCTATTCAGGGTCACACAATTCTGAATTCACATGCTTGATTTTGGTCAGGGTTAGGGGTGATGCCACCAGGTCCCAAATGCTACACACCCAAACATCCTGATGCATCATGCTGGAAGCACGCTCATCCTCTCGGGTGATGCGTTGACGTATCCTGCCTAGTCGTGGCGGGTTGTCGTGTATGCTGGCGGGGTATTGGTGAGCGTGAGCGCCCGGTTTTCGAGGGCGGGGGAGGGGTCCGGGTGGAGCGCAGCGGAGCCCGTCACTGCGGTGGGGCTGGCACCCCGTCAGGCCGACGGTCCGTCACTTTCGTTGAGGGGGTGGTGGCGCGGATCACCAAGCCCTACACAGGCCCTCGCGTGATGCACCTCCCCTTGCTGTCAGCCCAGGCATCCGCGTTTGCGCAGGTGCCCACAATTCGCGCTTGCGCGAATTGATCCGCTTTTAGAATTCCGCTTGCGGAATTCCATTCCGGGCGCTTGCGCCGGAATCCGAATTGCGCTTGCGCAATTCGTGCTCTATGCCCCGGCTTGCCGGGGCATATCCCGCTCCGCGGG
>NZ_FMDK01000551.1 GCF_900091995.1 Streptomyces sp. MnatMP-M17 | reverse complement strand
TGCCGGTCCCGCCGTGGGACCGGCAGCGGCGTTTTCCATGATGGATCCGCCCGGCCGGACAGGGCCGAGGCTCCGAGGCGTGGACGGGCCGGTCGAAGGGCAGGGCTCTGATCGTCGCCGTGCCGGGCTCGGCGGACTGAACTACGCGGACTGAACTACGCAGGGCGCGGCCGTCGGCCCAGTCGTACGATCGGCCGCCCTCATCCCGACGGCCCGTACGCGACACCGTAATGCGACGTATTACGCGCGTAGTTCGAAGGAGCCCTGTTATGACATCCGCCCTCCAGCCCTCCTCCGCCAAGCCGTTCGCCCTGGCGCCCGGTGAGGCGACGCTCGACCGTATCTCCGCCGTCCGCCTCTCGCTCGTACGGCTGCCGCTGCATGCGCCGATCAGCGACGCCAAAGTACTGACAGGGCGTCAGAAACCACTGACCGAGATCGCGTTCCTCTTCGCCGAGATCGCCACCGAAGACGGCCACGAGGGCATCGGCTTCAGCTACTCCAAGCGGGCGGGCGGTCCCGGACTGTACGCCCATGCCCGGGAGATAGCCCCTGAACTGATCGGCGAGGATCCCAGCGACACCGGCCGGCTCTGGCAGAAGCTGGTCTGGGCGGGCGCGTCGATGGGCCGCAGCGGGCTGACCACCCAGGCCATCGCCGCCTTCGACATCGCTCTATGGGATCTGAAGGCCCGCAGGGCGGGACTGCCGCTGGCCAAGCTGCTGGGCGCGCACCGTGACTCCGTACGCTGCTACAACACCTCCGGCGGTTTTCTCTCCATGCCTCTCGACCAAGTACTGGAGAACGCGGGCCTCGCGCTGGCGCGGGGCATCGGTGGTGTCAAGATCAAGGTGGGCCAGCCGGACAGCAGGACGGATCTGCGGCGCGTCGAGGCCGTACGCGAACGCCTCGGCGACGATGTGCCGTTGATGGTCGACGCGAACCAGCAGTGGGACCGCACCACCGCCGCCCGGATGGGCCGTGCCCTGGAGGGATTCGGACTCACCTGGATCGAGGAGCCGCTGGACGCCTATGACGCGGAGGGACACGCGGCACTCGCCGCGAGCCTGGACACACCCGTGGCCACCGGCGAGATGCTCACCAGCGTCGCCGAACACACCGGTCTGATCATGTCCGGGGCCACCGACTTCATCCAGCCCGACGCGCCTCGGGTCGGCGGGATCACTCCGTTCCTCCAGATCATGGCGCTCGCCGACCACAAGAGCCTCGCTATGGCGCCTCACTTCGCGATGGAGATCCATCTCCATCTCGCCGCCGCCTATCCGCGTGCCACCTGGGTCGAGCACTTCGAGTGGCTGGAGCCGCTGTTCAACGAACGCCTCGAACTGCGCGAGGGCCGGATGATCGTGCCGAGCCGTCCGGGACTGGGTCTCTCGCTCAGCGATCAGGCCGCCGACTGGACCTCGGAGGAGACAACTGTCGCTCCCTGAGGCGTGGTTGCCCGCCTCCGTCCTCGCATCCACAATGCGCATGACAAAACCGAAGGCACTTCGGTCACAGAGGGGACCCCCACATGAAGAAGCCTCTCCTCGGCGCGCTCCTCGCCGTCCTGCTCCTCGGAGCGGGTACGGCACCGGTGATGGCCGCGAGCCATGACACGGTGGCGCCGACGACGACTGCCACGAACAGCACCACGCCCCAAGTCAAGGTCAAGGCGGTCGACTTCGCGGGAACGGTGGCACTCAGCAACTGCTCGGGCTCCGTCGTCCGTACGCCGGGATCGCAGCCCGGTGATCCGGCCCTGGTCCTGTCCAACGGCCACTGTCTGGAGACCGGCTTCCTCGGCCCCGGCCAGGTCGTCGTGGACCGGGCTTCCACCCGTACCTTCAGTCTGCTGAACTCCGCGGGCAGCAGCGTCGCGACCCTGCGCGCCAGCAAGATCGCGTACGCGACGATGACCGACACCGACATCTCGCTGTACCAGCTCACCAGCACCTATGCCCAGATCCAGAGCTCGTACGGGATAACGGCGCTGGAACTGAACACCGTACGTCCGGTCCAGGGCAGCGCCATCAAGGTGGTCTCCGGCTACTGGAAGCGCATCTACAGCTGCAATGTCGACGGTTTCGCCTACCGGTTGAAGGAGGCCGACTGGACCTGGAAGGACTCGGTCCGGTACACCTCCGCCTGCAACACCATCGGCGGCACCTCGGGCTCGCCCGTGATCGACGATGTCACCGGCAAGGTCGTCGCCGTCAACAACACCGGCAACGAGTCCGGCGGCCGGTGCACACTCAACAATCCGTGCGAGGTGGACCAGAACGGCACGGTGACGGTGCGTCAGGGCATCAACTACGCCCAGGAGACCTATGGCATCGTGCCGTGCGTCGGCACGGGCAACAAGATCGACCTGAGCCGCGTGGGCTGCGCCCTGCCCAAGCCGTAACGGCCCGGTCCTTCAGGTCTGCGATCGGCACACAGGCACACAGGCACACAGGCACACGCGACAGCCGCGCCGCCGATCGTCCGGCGGCGCGGCTGTCGTGATATCGGCTCACGGGCGGTCGGCGCGCGGGCGGTCACAGGCCGGGCGCGCCCCAGACGGGGAACCAGCGGGCCAGATCGGGTTCGATCCGCAGATCGTCGCCGAGCAGGGCCCGCACCTGGAGCTCCCGCTGGTTGTCCCGCCTCTCGTCGCTGCCGGGCAGGGGAGCGAAGGGATAGAAGGTGCCGCGCTTGTAGAGATAGACGAGTCCGAGAGGCCGCTGCTCCGAGTCCCGGAAGCTCATCAGCGAGCAGAGGAGCTGCGGGCCGAAGCCGCCCTCCTCCAGCAGCGTATTGACCGCGTGCAGATCGTTGACCAGCGCGGCCGTGTCGTCGGGCGGCTGGCGGGCGAGCAGCCAGGTGTAGCCGTACGAGTCCTGGCTGAACTCCACCGGGTGACCGGCCCGTCCCGAGTCCGCGTCGAGCAGCTCCCGTACGTCCTGTCTGATCCGCGCGAAGCCGCCGCCCTCGACGCCCGCGAAACACACGGAGCCCAGACCGGTGGGGACGAATCCGGCGCCGGCCTGGAGAGTGAGTGCGGCGGACGGGAGGGCGAAGAGCTGGTCGAGATCGGGACGGACGGGCTTGCTCCGGCCGAGGATGGTGTCGAGAAGACCCACGGGACCAGCTCCTCGCTGCTCGGGTCGGTACATACGGTCACGAGCGGGCTCACGGGCGGGCGAGTTCGGCGGACAGCCGGGCGAGCTGCTCCAGACGCTGTTCCAGAGTCGGGTGCGAGGAGAACAGCCGGCTCAGGCTCTCCTTCGAGGAGAACGCCGGGACGAAGTAGAAGGCGTTGTACGGCTCGGCCTTCCGCAGATCCCGCGTCGGTATCCGCGCCATCTGCCCGCTCACCTTGGTCAGGGCCGAGGCGAGCGCCGACGGACGGCCGGTGAGCAGTGCGGCGGCGCGGTCCGCGGACAGCTCCCGGTAGCGCGAGAGCAGCCGGGTCAGCAGAAAGCCGATCACATAGACCACCGAGCTGACCAGCGGAATGACCAGGACCGCCAGACCTGCCGGTCCTGCGTTCCTGGCACTGTTCGACAGTCCGCTGTAGAGCGCGAAGCGGGTGATCAGGCCTGCCATCACGCCCAGGAACGAGGCGATCGTCATGACCGCCACATCACGGTGGGCGACATGAGACATCTCGTGCGCGAGGACGCCTTCCAGCTCCTCCGGCTCCAGTCTGCGCAGCAGTCCGGTGGTGGCGCAGACCAGGGCGCTGCGCTCACTGCGGCCGGTGGCGAAGGCGTTCGGGATGTCGCTCTGCGAGATCGCCACCCGTGGCTTGGGCATATCGGCCAGGGCGCAGATCCGGTCGACGGCGCCGTGCAGCTCGGGCGCCTGCTCGGGTGTGACCTCGCGCGCGCCCATACCGAAGGCCGCGATCCGGTCGCTGAACCAGAACTGCGCGATGAACAGCGCACCGGCGACGATCAGGATGACGGGCCAGAACTTGCCCAGCACCGCGAGCAGCACACCGACCAGGACCACATACAGCAGGCCGATCAGGAACATAGTGGTCACCATGCGGGTGGTCAGCCCGTGGTCCTGGGTGTAGCGGGTCTGTGTCATCGCTTCGCCTCCAAGGGGGACTCTCTCCTGCTATTTTCCTCCTTTCCCGGCGAAACGGAATAAGCGGAGTATATGGAGGGCGCGCGGGGGCGGCCTGGCCCTCATGGGGCGGTCGGCCGTGTGGTTCGTCGGGGCCTACGGGGGCCCGCCAGGGCCCATCGGCCGGGGACCGTGCGCCTGGCGCTCGGTGGAGCCTCCGTCGAGTCGGGTAAGTCCTTACGCCGTCCCGCCGGGCGCGCGCGGTGGCGCACTGCTGCACGCGGGTGCTCGGCGTGCATCGGAAAGTGCCTCCCTTGCTGACGAATTTCGCGTTCCTGACCGCTTTCGCCGGGCATTGTGGTGTGGGCGATGACATCAAGAGGAGGCAGGACATGATCCGGGTCCATGTGGTGCACCATGTGAGTCTGTTCCGCTCGGCCCTGGTGGCGCTGTTGCGGGCCGATACGACGCTCGATGTGTCGTCGGCGCCCGGATGTGTGTCATTTCATGGAACATACGTAACGCCACCGCATGTGTTTGTGGCCGATATCGACTGTCTGGATTCTCCAGGACATTCTCCGGGCCATACCGACAAGACGGTGTCCGCCTACGGTGACCTGGGCCATGGCCCTGGTTTGCTGGTTCTGGCCACCGTAAGGAAGCCGGGAGCTTTACGCAAAGCTTTTGACGCGGGCGCTCTCGGATATGTCAACAAGGACGGTGAGCCTCGACGATTGGTCGAGGCCATCCACAGAGTGGCCAGAGGTGAGCGATTCATCGATGAATCGCTTGCTTTCGATTTTCTCCAGGCCGCGAAGATGCCGTTGACGCCACGCGAACTCAGTGTTCTCGCGATGGCGGCGGAGGGCGCGCCGATCGATGAAATCGCGCGGTCCCTGCATCTGTCCAAAGGGACGATACGCAACTATCTGGCCGCCGCGATACGGAAGGTCGGCGGACGCAACCGCCTGGACGCGGTCCGTATATCCCAGGGCGCCGGGTGGCTCTGACCGCGCCGACCGGCGGACCGCGGGCAGCGGGCCACCGGGCAGCGCGCAGCGGGCCGCCGGATCACCAGTGGCCTGCCAGATCGCGGTAGAGGGCCGAGCCGGTCAGCAGCTCCTCATGTGTCCCGCAGGCGGGCCTGGTCCCGTCCAGTACGAGGACACGGTCCGCGCGGCGCGCGGACGACAGCCGGTGCGCGATCACGATCAGCGTGCCGGGACGCTCGGCCAGAGCCCGTTCCGCACGTGCCTCCGCGACCGGATCCAGATGGCAGGTGGCCTCGTCCAGGATCATGAGAGGCGCGGCGGAGACATACGCACGGCACAGGGCGAGCAACTGGCGCTCGCCCTGCGAGAGCTTCGCGGGCTCGACCGTCGCGTCCGGTCCGCCGAGCCGGCCGATCAGACCGTCGGCGTCCAGCGCGTCGACGGCCGCCGTCAGCTCGGCGGACGACGCCTCGGGACGCAGATACCGCAAATTGTCGCGGACGGTGCCGGTGAATATGTACGCCTGCTGCGGTATCAGTACACGGCGTCGCGTCGGCTCGCTCGTCCGTGGGCCCGATACGGGCTCGCCTGCCAGCAGTACGGTGCCACGGTCGGGTACGAGCAGTCCCGCGATCACGCCGGCGAGAGTCGACTTGCCGATACCGCTCGGTCCGACGACCGTCAGATGTTCGCCCTGCTCCACGGTCAGATCGAGACCGTCGAGCACGGGAGGCGCACCGGGAGCGTACGCCACCGTCACCGAGCGGATCTCCACGGCGGGCCGTGGCCTCCGCGTCGATGCGACACCGCCCTTGACCACCGGCTGCGCCGGAGGATTCGGCGCTGTGGGTGCGGGATCCGCTGTCCGGTCCTCGAACCGTTCCAGGACCACCAGCAATCTCGTACCGGCGGTGCCCAGTGCCGTCATCAGCGTATGGAGGGCGGGCAGCAGCGCCTGGACGAGATAGGCCAGCGCCCCCAGCAGGGCGCCCGCCGTCACTCCGTGGCCCAGCAGCCAGGGAGTGGCGGCCAGCAGCGTGATCACTGGTAGCTGCCCGGCCACCCCGAGCGCCAGCGCCCGGACGGCCGCCCACCGTGCCAGGACGCGCGAGGTGCGGGCGCCCGCCTCGAACAGCCGTTCCGTACGGTCCGCGACCTCCGCTCCCGTACCGCAGGCCACGATGTCGCGGAGCCCGGCGCCGACCGTGCCGACGCGATCGGCGATCGCCTCGTCGGCGTCCAGGAACGCGCGCTGAGCGGTGGCCATCGGGCGTAGCGTGGCGAGGAACAGCAGCAGCCCCAGGGCCAGCGGCGGCAGGATCACGAGCAGGAACACCGGCGCGAGCGCCAGCAGTCCGGCCACGGCTCCCACCAGCGTGAACGCAAAGGACCGGGCGGTGAGCATCAGACCGGCGAAGCTGTCCCGCACGATCTCGGTCTGATGGGTGAGCCGTGAGACCGCGCCACCGTCCGGACGCGCCGGGTCGGCCACGGCCCGGCGCAGTGACTGTGTCACCGCCCGGCGGACCAAAGTGTCCCGCAAGGGCTCCACGAGCGAGGCCAGCTCGGTGAAGACACCGCGCACGAGCGGGCCACCGACGAAGATCGCCACCGCGGCCACGGCCAGCCAGACCAGGCCGATGTCCGTCCGTCCCGCCAGAAATCCCTGGTCGAGGGCGCGCGCCAGGCAGTAGCCGCCGAGAAAGGTCTGTACGGACTCCAGCAGGGACCAGCCCGCGAGTCTGAGCAGAACTCCTTTTCTGCGCGAGAGGAAGCGGCGGCCACGCGGCAGAAGCCGGCGCAGCGTGCCCCGGTCCTCGTGCGGTGTGCCACGGCCCTCGGTGGGAGCCCGGCCGATTTCCTTCGCCGTCACCGGCCGGGCCGTTCCATCGAGACGTCAGCCGTACGCCCGGCTCCATACGGCACAAGGCCCGGGTCCGGCGCCGGACCCGGCGTCGCGAAGACCTCGCGGTAGGCCGGGAACCGCCATAGCTCCGCGTGTGGTCCCACCGCCCGTACCCGTCCCTCCTCCAGCCAGATCACCAGATCCGCCCGGACCGCCGAGGAGAGCCGGTGGGCGATGATCAGCCGGGTGCCCGCCCGGATGTCCTGGGCCAGGGCGCGTTCCACCTGCCGTTCGGTGACCGTGTCCAGGCTGGAGGTCGCGTCGTCGAGGATCAGCAGTCGGCCCGCGTGCGCGAACGCCCGTGCCAGACCGAGCCGTTGGAGCTCGCCGCCGGACAGCGGAGCCTCGCGCGGCGGTGTGTCGTACCCACGGGGGAGCAGTCGTACGAACGCGTCCGCGCCCGCCGCGCGGGCCGCCGCCCGTACCCGGTCCTGGGAGACCTGCTCGGCGCCGCACGCCAGGGCCTCGCCGATTGTGTCGCCCCACAGGGCGGGCCGTTCGAAGGCATAGCCGACCTCACGGCGCAATTGCCCGTGCTCAACGGCGGCCAGAGGTATGCCGTCGAGGAGTACGGAGCCCTCGTCCGGATCGGTGAGGCGCCCGGCGACGGCGGCGAGCAGGGACTTGCCCGCTCCCGACCGTCCCACCACGGCCGCCGAGATACCTCCTCGGATCTCCAGATCCACGCCGGAGAGCAGAGCACGGCCCTCGCGCACCACGCGTACGCCGCGCAGCCGGAGCGTGCCCGGTCCGTCAGACGGCAGGGATTCGGTGCCGTAGGCCAGGGCGGGCAGGTCCAGCAGCTCGGCGGTTCTGCGGGCGGCGGACCGGCTCCGTACCAGCGCGCCGAGAAAGCCGGCGGTGGCACCCACACCGGCCGCCAGCGCCGCGTACCGGGAGGCGGCCAGCAGCTCGCCGACGCTGATCGCGCCCGAGGCCAGTCGTGCGCCGCCGACCGCCACTACACCGGTGGTCAGCAGCGGCATGAGGACACCGCTGCGGGCCAGGGCCCGGCCGTGCACGCGCCACATACGCCGTCCCTGGACGTTCAGTTCAGGCAGCGGCCCGAGGATACGGTCGAGCTCGCGCTCCGTCGTACCGGCGGCGGCGATGGTCCGCGCGCCGCCCAGCGCCTCGATGAGCCGGGACGCGATCTCGGACTGCACGCGCTGATACCGCGCGATGCTGTCGGAGGAGTCACGGGTGAAGGCGCGCAGCAGCAGTAAGAGCAAGGGCAGACCGACGAGAAAGGCGACGGCCGTCCAGAGGTCGATGAGGAGCAGTGCGACGGTCGCGCCGGCCGGAGCCAGCAGCGACGCCGCGAGGGACGCGGCGGTCACGGGCGCGGCAGCGGCCTCGGTGGCATTGGCGGAGAGCCTGGCCGCCGTGTCGCCGGGAGAGAAGCGGGAGCCCTGCTCGGGCGGCGCCGCGAGCAGCCTGGTCAGCCCTCCGAGCCGTAGCCAGGCGGTCGAACGGGCGTTGGCCATACCGCTCGCCAGAGCCACCAGGGCATCGAGAAGCACCTCCGCGGTGATCGCGACGGCGCACAGAAGGAGCCAGAATCCGGCTCCGCCCTCGCGGGTGAGCAGCAGATCCAGCGTCCGGCCGACGGCCGCGGGCAGGACGAGGGACGCGCCCGC
>NZ_FMDK01000451.1 GCF_900091995.1 Streptomyces sp. MnatMP-M17 | reverse complement strand
GACGGGGACGGCGAGCCGTACCGGATGACGGCCGCCCGGCTCGGCGACGGCTCGGTGGTCCTGCTCGCGAAGTCCGCCAAGACCGTCCACCAGAGTCTGCAACGTGCGCTCAAGCTGGATCTGGGCTTCGGGACGCTGCTGCTGGTCCTGCTCGCGGTCATGACGCTGATGAGCGCGGGCCGTACGCTGCGCCCGCTGGAGGACATGGTGGAGACCGCGTCCGCCATCGCCGAGGGCGATCTGACGCGCCGGATACCGGGCCGTCACGACACTATCGCGGAGACCGAACAACTGCGGCTCGCGCTCAACTCCATGCTCCAGCAGGTCGAATCGGCGTATGTGACGCGCGAGCGCAGCGCGGCCCAGCTCCGCCGGTTCGTCGCGGACGCCTCGCACGAGCTGCGTACGCCGCTCGCCGCGATCCGCGGCTATCTCCAGCTCTACGCCCGCGGGATGCTGCGCGAGCGGGCCGAGCGTACGCGCGCCATGGCCCGGATGAACGCGGAGGCGGACCGGATGGGTCGGCTCGTCGACGAGCTGCTGACGCTGGCCCGGCTGGACCAGCGGCCCGAACTGCGGCTGCGGCCGGTGGATTTGAGCCGACTTGTCAGGGACGCGGCGGACGATCTGCGCGCGCAGCAGCCGGACCGTACGGTCGAGGTGGCGGCGGACGGGACGATGCTCGTCCAGGGCGACGAGTCGGGGCTGCGGCAGGTCATCGGGAATCTGCTGACGAATATCCGCGTCCATACTCCGGTGGCCGCGCCGGTGACGGTGGACCTGGCGCGCTCGGAGTGCGGCGAGGTACGGCTTCGTGTCGCGGACCAGGGCCCCGGGATGGAAGGCGCCGACGCCGACCGTATCTTCGACCGCTTCTTCCGGGTGACGGGCGGCACGGGCGGCGACAGCGGCAGCGACACAGACGGGAACGGCAGCGGCAGCGGGCTCGGTATGTCCATCGTGCAGGCGGTGGTGGCCTCGCACGGCGGCGAGGTCACGGTGGAGACCGCACCGGGCGCTGGCCTCGCGGTCACGGTGACACTGCCATGCCCGTCACCGTGACCGAAGGTCAGAGCCTGCCCAGGGCCCACAGCCGCCACAGGCCCGTACCGTCCGAGAGATACTGCGAGCCCGTGATGTCCTCGGTGCTCAGCACATAGTCCTTCTTCTGCCAGAGCGGCAGGACGGGCACATCCGCCGCCACCACCTTCTGGAGCGTCCTGAAGTCCTGCGAGGCGCGGGCCCGTTCGCTGTACTGCTGCGTGGACTCGATCAACTGGTCCACCTGCTCGCTCGCATAGCCGTTGTGCAGCGTGGACTCACGGCCGACCAGAGGCTGTACGAAGTTGTCCGGGTCCGGGAAGTCCGGGAGCCAGCTCACGCAGTACGCGTCGTACTCGCCCTGGGAGTAGCCCTTCTGGAACTCCGTCCACTCCTTCTCGACGATCTTCACCTTGAACAGCCCGGTGGCTTCGAGCTGTTTGCGCAGCTCCGCCGCCTCCGGCGCCGCCGAACCGCCCTGCGCGTGGGCGAGCGTGAACCGGACCGGCGTCCGCACTCCCGCGTCCGCGAGGAGTTGCTTCGCCCGCTCCGGGTCCGGATCCGGATAGGAGTCGAAGAAGGGCGTGGTGTGCGAGGTGACGCCCTGCGGGATGAGCGAGTAGAGCGGATCGACGGTCGAGTCGTAGACGCCGGTGACGATCTCGGCCCGGTCGACGGTCGCGGCGATCGCCCTGCGTACCGCCGTATCGGCCAGCGGCGAGCCCTCGCGGACATTGAAGACGAGATTGCGGATCGCGGCGCTCTCGGCCTCGTTGACACGGATGCCGTCGTTGCCCGCGTCCAGCCTGGCGATCAGCGACGGCGGGAGCTGGCGGTGCGTGACATCCACCGTACGGGCCTTCCAGGCGGCGGCCAGTTGGTCCGACGTCTCGAAGTAGGCGATGTCGACCGGGCCGCCGGTCTCGTCGATCGCGCCGTGGTAGCCGGGATTGGGCACGAGATGGACGGTGGAGCCGGGTGTGTAGGCCGTGAGGATGTACGGGCCCGAGCCGTCGGCCTCGAAGCCCGCGCGCAGGACATCCGCCGGATAGCGGGTGCGGTCCACGATGGAACCGGCTCCCGTGGCGACCTTGAGGGGGAAGGTCGCGTCACGCGAGGTGAGGTTGAAGGTGACCGTCAGGCCCTTCGCCACCACGGACTTGAGCGTGGTGAAGAGGGACCGCGGACCGACGTCCGACTTGATCGTCAGCACCCGGTCGAAGGAGTACTTGACGTCCTCGCCGGTCATCGCGCGCCCGCTGGGGAAGCGCAGATCGTCGCGGAGCTCGCAGCGGTAGGTCCGCAGCTCCGTTCCGACGAAGGCGCACTCCCGGGCGGCGTCCGGCACGGGCGTGACCGAATCGGGTTTGAACGTCAGCAGAGATTGGTAGATGTTGCTGAACAGCGCCCAGGATCCCGCGTCGTAGGCGCCCGCCGGATCGAGCGACGTGACCACGTCGGTCGTTCCGACGGTGATCGGTTTCTGCCCGGCCGGATCGGACGGAAGCAGTTGCCAGCCGCCCACTCCCGCGACGACCAGTACCAGACATGTGATGAGTATCCGCATACGGATCGACCGCATCGCTGTGCCCCTCTATCACGCCCACCCCTGACCGTGATGGCGCTCACCCAACCACAAGGGAAAGACGCGTGTAAGCCAAATCGCGTGTCTCACAGGTAACGGTCGTGAACGCCTGTCCGGGACGCAGGGGACGTCCGGAGGAGCCGGCCGCGGTGGAGCGGCCGGCCTCCTCCGGCGGTTCTCAGGCCTGGCGTGACGCGAGCTGTACGAGGGTGATGTCGGAGGGCGCTCCGACCCGTACGGGCGGGCCCCAGGCACCCGCGCCGCGCGTTACGTAGAGCTGGGTGTCGCCGTACCGCTCCAGACCGGCCACGGTCGGATTGGCCAGCTCGGCAAGGTAGTTGCCGGGCCAGAGCTGTCCGCCGTGGGTGTGTCCGGAGAGCTGGAGACCGACACCGTGGCGTACGGCGTCGTCGATGACGACGGGCTGATGGGCGAGGAGTACGGACGCCCTGGCCCGGTCACGGTCGCCGAGCGCCTTCTCGAAGTCCGGGCCCGAGCCCTCGCTCTCGCCCGCGACATCGTTGACACCGGCGAGATCGAAGCCGGAGATCTCCACGCGCTCGTTCTCCAAGGGCCGCAGCCCGAGCTCGCGTACATGGTCGACCCAGGCGGCGGCGCCGGAGAAGTACTCGTGGTTGCCGGTGACGAAGAACGCGCCGTGCGGCGCCTCCAGAGCGGCGAGCGGCTCCGCCGCCGGGCCCAGATCCTCGACGCTGCCGTCCACCAGGTCACCGACGACCGCGATCAGATCGGGACGGGCGGAGTTGATGGTGTCGACAATGCGCTGGGTGTGGGCGCGGCCCAGGATCGGGCCGAGATGAATGTCGCTGACGACGGCGATACGGAAGCCGTGGGCGCTGCGCGGGAGTCTGGCGAGCGGTACGGTCACGCGCTTGATCCGCGGGCCGCGCAGCACGCCGTAGGTGCCGTAGCCGACGGTGGCGAGCGCGGCGGTCGCGGCGGCGCCGCCGACGACACGGGAGACGAAGAGACGGCGGGAGGGCGAGGCTGTGGCGCCAGTGGTACCGGTAGCGCCGGTGTCGGTGTCGGTGTCCGGACGGGCGGCCTGATCGTCGCGCGGACCGTCACCGTCGGATATCCCGAGGCCGGCTCCGGCCGAGGCTCCGACGGTGACCAGGTCCGCCGCCGGCTCACGCGCCGTCTCCCGGCGGTCCATCAGACGCCTCAGCAGCGGCCGTACGGCCTCGCCGACCGCCAGGGCCAGCACAAGATACAGCAGCACCGCGAGCCACAGGAAGCCCGGCCAGGCCAGCACCTGCTGGAGCCAGAACGGCGTCGCGGACCGTCCCGCGCTCACTCCGGCGACGGACAGTAACGGCAGAACGACGATGGCGACGGTGCCCAGTCTGCGGACCCTGCCGCTCGGCTCCGTCGTGTCGCGCACCAGGCGCCGCCACACGAACCAATGCGCTCCGACGAGCAGCGCCACGACGGCGAGCACCGTCAGAACGACCACGACGACCACGAACGGTCCCCCTTATCCCTGTCTGTGTTTGTTGGCGGTATTGGCGGTATTGCGGTATCGCGGTATTGGCGCTGACGGCGGTTTCCGGCCGGTCAGCGCTGTTCGCGCCTGAGCGCGCGTACGCCACGGAACCCGATCGCGCCCACGGCCGTCCCCAGAAGGAAGGACGCGACGGCGAGCAGCAGGTGCACCCAGAAATAGCCCGTCGGATCACCGGCGTCGTCGAAAGCGAGTCCGCTCCCGTTCTGCCAGAGGTTCTTGACGAAAGTGATCCAGATGAACCAGCTCCACACCCCGAACACGAGCAGGAACCAGGACACGGGGCGGCTGAGCTTCATGGATTCAGTATCACCGGCGTTCTCCGGGCGGCGGCAACGGGGTCCTGGGGCCGGGCGGCCGGAACGGGCCGAAGTCAGGCCAAAGGTGCAGGACGTTGGGCCGGTACGGCGGAGGGAGCGGCGGTTCACCACGCCGGTGTCGGAATTGAACTCGTCACAATGTACGTTTCCGATCGTGTCCGCTTTGAAAAAGACCGCATTGACGGTCCTCGCCGCCGCATTGCTACCCATTCTGACCGCTGTGCCCGCGTCGGCGGACACCAAGGCCGAGGGCCCCGACAAGGAGCCTCAGCCGCCGGCGTCGATGTCCAAGGTCGGCGGGGCCAGACTCAGCAAGGCGGGCACCCAGGTCAACCTCGGCGCCGGAGCCCCGGTCCTGCCCAAGAAGCTGAGCGGCCGGTCCTGGATCGTCGCGGACGCGGAGTCGGGCGACGTACTGGCCTCGCACAATGCCCACTGGCGGCTGCCGCCGGCCTCCACGCTCAAGATGCTCTTCGCGGACACACTGCTGCCCAAGCTTCCCAAGACCAAGTCGTACAAGGTGAAGCCCAAGGACCTCGAACCCGTGGGCGCGGGCAGCAGCCTCGTCGGGGTCAAGGAGAATCTCTCGTACACCGTTCATGATCTGTGGCTCGGGGTGTTCCTGCGCTCGGGGAACGACGCCGTCCACGTGCTCGCTGCGATGAACGGCGGAGTCGCCAAGAGCGTGCAGGACATGCAGGAGCACGCCGAGGAGCTTCAGGCGCTCGACACACATGTGGTCTCGCCCGACGGTTACGACGAGCCGCTCCAGGTCTCCAGCGCGTACGACCTCACTCTGATCGCCCGCTCGGGCCTTCAGAAGAAGGACTTCCGCGAGTACTGCGCGACCGCGACGGCCAAGTTCCCGGGCGAGCCGATCAAGCCGGCGAAGGGCGAGAAGCCGGAGAAGGACAAGAAGGGCAAGCCGAAGCGCGAGTTCTTCGAGATCCAGAACACCAACCGGCTGCTCACCGGCGCGCCCGGGATCGCTCCGTACAAGGGCATCGCGGGCGTGAAGAACGGCAACACCACGCACGCGGGCGCGACCTTCACCGGTGTCGCCGAGCGGAACGGCAAGGTCCTGCTGGTCACAGTGATGAACCCGTCCTCGCACGAGGGCCAGGCGGTCTACCAGGAGACCACACGGCTGCTGGACTGGGGCTTCGCGGCGTCCGGCAAGGTGAAGCCGGTCGGGACGCTGGTGCCGCCGAAGTCGGCGGCGACGAACGTCTCGCCGACACCCACTCCGGTGGGAGCCGACGCGATCAAGGCCGCCGAGCAGGACAAGCCGTTCGCCGCGGCGAACAGCGGCGGGACGGGCGGTATCGGGACGGCGCTCGCGCTGGCGGGCGGAGCGCTGATCGTGCTGGCCGGCGGTGTGTATCTGGTCAACCGGCGCTGGCCGCTCCCCGATCTCGTCCGGCGCCGTCCGCACGAGTAGCGCCGTCACAGCGGGCCGCGCCGCCGCCGTCATGGGCGACGGCCTCGTCCTCGGCCGGAGTGTCCCTGTCCGGCGTCGCCGTCCAGGCGGCGCAGAACAGCAGCAGCTTCGCCGTGAAATTGATCCAGAGCAGCAGCGCCACCGGCACTCCGAACGCGCCGTACGTGCTCTTCGCCGCCACGTCCTTGATATAGCCGCCGATCAGCAGCTTGAGCAGTTCGAAGCCGACGGCGCCGATGAGCGCGGCGACGAGAAGCCGGTGACGCGCCGGCTGCACTTGAGGCAGCAGCGTCAGTACGTACAGCAGGATCATGAAGTCGGCTCCGACCGCCACCAGCAGTACGGCGGTCTGCAACACCGCTCCGCCCACGCCGCCCTCGGGAATGCCCAGCCGGGCGGCGGTCCAGCCGATGGCCGTGGAGCCGAAGGTGGAGACGCCGAGCGAGCCCAGCCCGACCGCGCCGAGGCCCGCGAGCACCACCGCGTCCTTGGCCTTGAGCACGATCGGATTGCCCTTCTCGGCCTTGTCCAGCTCCCAGACGGCCCGCAGACACTCGCGCATCGAACCGATCCAGCCGATCCCGGTGAAGAGCAGCAGCGCGCCGGCCACCAGGCCGACCGTGCCGGCATTGGCCACCAGGGCGTCGATGTCGAGTTCGCCGGAGATACCGGGCACCTGCTCCTCGGCCGTGCGCTTGATCCGGTCGAGCCGGCCCTGGCTGAGCAGCGCGGCACCGATCGCCGCGCTCACGGTGATCAGCGGGAAGACCGCGATGAAGCTGATGAAGGTGATGGCGGCGGCCAGCCGTGTCCAGTGGACCCGGTCGAGCGTCTCGTACGAACGCCAGACATGCGTCCGCGCCAGCCGGTCCACGAGCGGGCCGATCCGCGGCCCGATCACCGGGATTCTCTTCAGCCAGTCCATGGTGGAGACCTACCCGGGGATCGGCCGGCCGACGTCGGACATCACCGGCCACCCATTCATACGAGTTCATACGAGCGTTCATACGAGCACGACAGGAAAGGCGACAAAGAATCCTTTACAGGGCGATACGGTCACCACCATATCTGCCGACCTCCAGGAGCAATCACCATGAAGGACGCCTTCGGCATCCCGCAGTCCCTGCTCGTCCTCGGCGGTACGTCGGAGATCGGGCTCGCCACCGCGCGCCGGCTGATCGCCCGCCGTACGCGTACGGTCCGGCTGGCGGGCCGTCCCTCCGCCGCCCTGGACACCGAGGCCGACCGGCTGCGGGCGCTGGGCGCGGACGTCCGTACCGTCGCCTTCGACGCCCTGGACACCGCCTCCCATCCGGAGGTGCTCGGAAAGGTCTTCGCGGAGGGCGACATCGACATGGTGCTGCTCGCGTTCGGGATCCTCGGCGATCAGGCGCACGACGAGGCCGATCCGCCCGCGGCCGTCCGTGTCGCGCAGACCAATTACACCGGCGCGCTCTCGGCCGGACTGGTGTGCGCGGGCGCGTTGCAGACGCAGGGACATGGCTCGCTGGTGGTGCTCTCGTCGGCGGCCGGTGAGCGCGCGCGGCGCGTGAACTTCATCTACGGGTCGAGCAAGGCGGGCCTCGACGCGTTCGCCCAAGGGCTGGGCGACGCCATGCAGGGCACGGGCGTACAGGTGATGACCGTACGGCCCGGCTTCGTACGGTCGCGGAAGACGGCCGGTCTTGGCGACGCACCGCTGGACAGCGCCCTGGCCACCGCGATGGCCACCACTCCGGAGGCGGTGGCGACGGCGATCGAGCTGGGACTGCGGCGGCGCTCGGAGATGGTGTGGGTGCCGGGATCGGCGCGGGTGGTGATGTCGGCGCTACGGCATCTGCCGCGTCCGGTCTTCCGCAGACTGCCGGTCTGAGCGCTGCCGGTCCGAGCGGATCGGCTCAGTCAGGGGCAGGGGCACTCAGGGGCTCAGCGAGGCGGGCCCGACCGAGGTGTCCTGGCAGCCCTGGAAGGGCACTGCCGAGGCCTCCTCGTCGCCGCCGAACGCGTACTCGTGCAGCTTGCGCCACACGCCGTCGGCGCCCTGCTCGTACAGCGCGAAGGAGGTGCAGCTCCAGGCCGCACCGTACTCGGACAGCTCCTCGTAGGCCCGGTCCATCGCCTCCTCGGCGATACCGTGCGCCACGGTCACATGCGGGTGGTACGGGAACTGGAGTTCGCGGACGAGCGGTCCCGAGCTGTCCCTGACGCGCTTCTGGAGCCAGGTGCAGGCCGACGCGCCCTCCACGACCTGGATGAAGACGACCGGCGAGAGCGGGCGGAACGTGCCCGTACCGGACAGCCGCATCGGGAAGGGCCTGCCCGCCGACGCGACCGAGGCGAGATGCTCCTCGATCGAGGGCAGCGCCGACGCGTCGACCTCGGTGGGCGGCAGCAGCGTGACATGCGTGGGAATGCCGTGCGCGGCGGGATCGCCGAAGCCCGCACGCCGCTCCTGGATCAGGCTGCCGTACGGCTCCGGGACCGCGATCGAAACGCCGAGCGTTACGGTCCCCACGTCGTTCTCCTCAGTCCGTGTGTCGTCCGTGTGATCGGGTGGTGATGGAAACAGGGCCACCGTCCGCCAGTGTGACGGTCGCACCGGCCGACTGGCCAGCGCTCGCCTCTCCGCGTACGCCGACCGACGGACGGAGCGGCCGTCCGTGTGTGGCCGACGGCCCTTCATGGGCGGTGCCCTGCGGGCGGTCGGGCGCGCGGGGACAGCCCGTACGGCCTGTCCGTCGCGTCCGTCGCGTCCGTGCCGCCCGTTCCGCCCGTGCCGTCCGGCCTCAGTGCTTGGCGGGCAGGAAGCCGACCTTGTCGTACGTCTGCGCCAAGGTCTCCGCGGCGACGGCGCGGGCCTTCTCCGCGCCCTCGGCCAGGATCGAGTCCAGCGTCTCCGGATCGTCCAGATACTCCTGGGTCCGGGTCCTGAACGGAGTGACGAAATCGACCATGACGTCCGCCAGATCCGTCTTCAGCGCGCCGTAGCCCTTGCCGACGTACTTCTCCTCCAGCTCCGCGACGGTCGTGCCCGTGAGCGTGGAGTAGATGGTGAGCAGATTGCTCACGCCCGGCTTGGCCTCGGTGTCGAACCGGATCTCCGTGCCGGTGTCGGTGACCGCGCTCTTGATCTTCTTCGCGGTGGTCTTCGGCTCGTCGAGCAGATTGACCAGGCCCTTGGGCGTGGACGCCGACTTGCTCATCTTGATCGCCGGGTCCTGGAGGTCGTAGATCTTCCCGACCTCCTTGAGGATGTACGGCGCCGGGACCGTGAACGTGTGGCCGAAGCGGGCGTTGAACCGCTCGGCGAGATCGCGCGTGAGCTCGACGTGCTGGCGCTGGTCCTCGCCGACCGGCACGGAGTTGGCCTGGTAGAGCAGGATGTCCGCGACCTGGAGGATCGGATACGTGAAGAGGCCGACCGTGGCGCGGTCCGCGCCCTGCTTGGCCGACTTGTCCTTGAACTGCGTCATCCGGGAGGCCTCGCCGAAGCCGGTGATGCAGTTCATGACCCAGGCGAGCTGGGCGTGTTCGGGCACATGGCTCTGGATGAAGAGCGTGCAGCGCCGCGGATCGAGACCGGCGGCGAGAAGCTGGGCGGCGGCGAGGCGCGTATTGGCGCTCAGCTCGGCCGGATCCTGCGGAATGGTGATCGCATGCAGGTCCACGACCATGTAGAAGGCGTCGTGGGTGTCTTGCAGCGCCACGTACTGGCGCACCGCACCGAGGTAGTTCCCGAGATGGAACGAGCCTGCGGTGGGCTGGATTCCGGAGAGCGCGCGCAGACTGGAACTCGGCGCGGAGCCCCCCGTTTGAGGGCGGTGGTGGGAGACGGGCGGGCGGTCAGAGGCCATGTCCACCATTCTCGCAGGTGCGACCGACCGCCGGTGAACGGATCTCCGTCGGGCACACCGTCGGGCACACCGGAAGCAAGGCTTCTTCCCGGACCGGGCGAGCGACGATAGAAAGTGGAGCATCGCCCCGCGCACGCCGGACAGTTTGTCCTGACCGATCGGAGAGTCCGTGTCGACTACGGAGAGTGCCATCGCCTCGGCCGAGGCCCACAGCGCGCACAACTACCACCCGCTGCCCATCGTCGTCTCCTCGGCGGACGGCGCCTGGATGACGGATGTCGAGGGACGGCGCTTTCTCGACATGCTCGCCGGATATTCGGCGCTCAACTTCGGCCATGGCAACAGAAGACTCATCGACGCCGCCAAGGCTCAGCTCGAAAGAGTGACGCTGACGTCCCGGGCGTTCCACCATGACCGGTTCGCCGACTTCTGCACGCGGCTGGCGGAGCTGTGCGGCATGGAGATGGTCCTGCCGATGAACACCGGCGCGGAGGCGGTGGAGACCGCCGTGAAGACCGCCAGGAAGTGGGGCTACCGCGTCAAGGGCGTGCCGGACGGGATGGCGAAGATCATCGTCGCGGCCAACAACTTCCATGGCCGTACGACCACCATCGTCAGCTTCTCCACGGACAGCGAGGCGCGGGCGGACTACGGACCGTACACGCCCGGGTTCGAGATCGTTCCGTACGGCGATCTCACGGCGCTGGACGCGGCGATGACCGAGAACACCGTGGCGGTGCTGCTGGAGCCGATCCAGGGCGAGGCCGGAGTGCTGGTCCCGCCGGCGGGCTATCTCGCCGGCGTACGGGAGATGAGCCGGGCGCGCGATGTGCTCTTCATCGCGGACGAGATCCAGTCCGGCCTGGGCCGTACGGGAAAGACCTTCGCGTGCGAGCACGAGGGTGTGGTGCCCGACATGTATGTCCTCGGCAAGGCCCTGGGCGGCGGAGTGGTGCCGGTGTCGGCCGTGGTGTCGTCGGCCGAGGTGCTGGGCGTGTTCCGACCGGGTGAGCACGGCTCGACGTTCGGCGGCAATCCGCTCGCCTGCGCCGTGGCGCTGGAGGTCATCGAGATGCTGCGGACCGGTGAGTTCCAGCAGCGCGCCGCCGAGCTGGGCGACCATCTCCACCATGAGCTGGGGCTGCTGGTGGGCGGCGGCGCGGTGGAGGCGGTACGGGGCCGTGGGCTCTGGGCCGGAGTGGACATCGTGCCGTCGCGCGGGACGGGCCGGGAGATCTCGGAGCGGCTGATGGACCGTGGCGTACTGGTGAAGGACACCCACGGCTCCACGATCCGTATCGCTCCGCCGCTGGTGATCAGCAAGGAGGACCTGGACTGGGGCCTGGACCAGTTGCGCGTGGTGCTGACGGAGGGGGACTGACCGGGCACCGTATCCGCGCGGACCTGGGCGAACCCTTGAGGGCGGCGGAACCGCCGCCCTCAAGGTGGACGTATCAGGCCCGGTGCTAGCTCGCGCCGCCGCCGTAAGGACGCGTGATGGCTTCCATGGCGTGACCGACCGGATCGATGAAGTACACGCCGCGGCCACCGTCGTTGTGGTTGATCTCGCCCGGGTGCTTCTGGTGCGGATCGGCGTAGAACGTGACGCCCTTGTCCTGGATGCGCCGGAAGATTCCGTCGAAGTCTTCCTCGCTGACCAGGAAGGCGTAGTGCTGCGGGACGATCGACTCCGGCGGTATGGAGGCGAAGTCGAGAGTCACGCCGTTGCTCAGTTCGACGGGAACGAACGGGCCCCATTCGGTCCCGACCGGCAGGTCGAGGATATGGGCCAGGAACTCGGCGGATTCCCGGTTGTCCCGGGAGTGGATGATGGTGTGATTCAACTGGATGGACACTGTGGAATGCCTCCGTAAGGCAAACTCACGGGCACCTCCATGCCTCACCCGGACGGTGACCGACACGCGATGCCGTACTGATGATCCTAATTCGGACTCCGGAGGGTGTCGACCGGCACCGGACCCCGGTGCGGGCCCCTTGGTCCCGGTCCCCGTCACGGACTTACGGCAGGACCCGGCACAGCGCGTCCAGCGCGCCCGGCCACGCGCTGTCCGACGGCGTGCCGTAACCGACCACCAGGGCATCGGTGCCCGGCGCGACGGACGGATGCCGGAAGCGGCTCATGCCGTACACCGCCAGGCCCTGCCAGGCGGCGGCCTCGACGACCGAGCGCTCGGTGCCCGGCGGGAGTTCGACAACGGCGTGCAGACCGGCCGCGATCCCGGTCACCCGGATCTCCGGGGCCCGTTCCGCGAGCGCCGCCACGAGCTGGTCGCGGCGGCGCCGGTAGCGCAGCCTCATGGAGCGGACATGACGGTCGTACGCGCCCGAGGCGATGAACTCCGCGAGCGTGAGCTGATCGAGCACGCTCGACACCCAGTCCACCTCGCCCTTCGCCTCGCTCACCTCGCGGACCAGTTCCTCCGGCAGTACCAGCCAGCCGAGCCGCAGTCCGGGCGTCAGGGACTTGCTCGCGGTGCCGAGGTACACCACTCGTTCGGGATCGAGTCCTTGAAGGGCGCCGACAGGCTGCCTGTCGTAGCGGAACTCACCGTCGTAGTCGTCCTCCAGGATCAGCCCGTCCGTGGCGCGCGCCCAGTCCACCGCCGCCGAGCGCCGGTCGGGGTGGAGCGCCATGCCGAGCGGGAACTGGTGCGCGGCGGTCAGCAGTACGGCTCCGACGCCGCGCAGGTCGGACAGTTCCTCGGTGCGGGTGCCGCGCGCGTCCAGCGGGAGCGGCGGAGTCCGCAGGCCCGCCTTGGTCAGCGCGTTCCGGTGGATGTCGAGACCGTACGACTCGACGGCGACCGCCCGTACCCGCCGGGCCCTGAGCATCTGGCCCAGCAGCATCAGACCGTGGAGGAAGCCGGAGCAGACGACGATCCGCTCCGGAGCCGTGTACACGCCTCGGGCCCGCGCCAGATAGTCGGCGAGGGCGGTACGCAGTTCGATCCGGCCCAGCGGATCCCCGTATCCGAAGGCCTCGTGCGGCGCGGCCGTCAGCGCCCGGCGGGCGGCCGTGAGCCACTGGGCGCGCGGAAATCCGGCGAGATCGGGCGAGCCGGGCAGCAGGTTGTGGGCGGGCCCGCCACGGGCCGGCCTGGTCCTGGGCGGTACG
>NZ_FMDK01000193.1 GCF_900091995.1 Streptomyces sp. MnatMP-M17 | reverse complement strand
GGGCCAGCACCCAGGCGAGCATGTGCCGGTCACCGGACTCACGGGCTGCTCGCTCGGCGGTGGCGAACCAGCCGTGCGAGTCGCGCTGGTCGCCCCGGTCGTGCTGGATGATCGCGACCAGGCTGGCGATCCCTGCGGCGGTACGGGCCAGGGTCGCGCGGGCGTCGGCAGGGTGCGGCCGGCCGAGGACCTCGCGCAAGAGGTTCAGATCGTCGCGCATCCGCGCGAGCACGGCGCTGGGCGAGCGTCCGTGGTAGCCGCCCCGATGGCGCTCGAACGCCCCGTTGAGGTAGGCGAGGTCACCGGCGTCGGAGCCGGACAGCCCGACATCGATGCCCTGGCGCGCCTCTGCGATACCGGGCAGGGCGATGCCTCCTGTCGCCAGCCCCGCTGTGCCGAGAAACTTCCTTCGGTTCACCGCCGTACCCTCCTCTCCCTCACCGCCGGCCGCCCGGCGCTCAAGCCTGCGTTGGCGCCGTGAAGCAGCTACCGCCCGGACGATCTCTTCCACGGGGCGCCCGTATCCGTTGGCCAGCAGTTGGTGCCATCTCGGGATGGGGAGACGCCGTTCGGTCTCCCAGCGTTTCAAGTTCTCGGGGTCGAACCACTTGCCGCCTTGGGCTCTCTGTAAGACCTGAGCCTGTTCCTCGCGGGTGAGGTCCGCCGCCTCACGGAGTTCTCTCAGCATGGCGCCGATGCCGTCTGGTGCCATCATGCCCGCCCCCAAAGCGTCTGACCGTCCACTGTCCGATCCTGGCACCCCTGGGCGGCCCCGCGCGGAAAACGCACCCTTTTGTGGCACCAGAAAAGGCGTATCGGGAGCGAGTTGACTGTGCATGGGCAGGCGGGCGATCGGACGACATCGGATTCTTCCCACCGTGCGGTAACCAACTGCTACATGTCTCCGGTCTGTCGTGCCGTCCGGCCTTCGGACGGGCCGGACGGCACGAGAGGCCCTTACGCAGCTTCATCTTCGGAGAGAGGTATCACCATGAACGACTGGATCTGTAGGGAAACCAACGGCGAGGACGAACTGCTGCCCGTAGAACTCGGCGACGCGGCCGAGCTGACCGAAGGCCAGGGCAGCGGTCAGAGCGAGGACAAGCGCCGCGCCTACAACTGCTGACCTCTTGGGTGCCCGGCCCCGGTAATCCGGTGTCGGGCACCGTACTCGACACCAACCTGATGGGGGACTTCATGACCTTCGGCGGTTTCAGCGGCACAGGAGATGGGCGCCTTCGGCCTCAAGGCGCCACGCTCATCGGTGCCGGATCGTTGTCCTGGAGGCTCGGCGACGCTCCGGCTCGTTCCGTCATGGCACGCGGCGGGCACCGGAATGTCCTGCTTCTGGGCTGGTGCGGTGCCACGCCTGCCGAACTGCGCCGCCTGACCGATACCACGCTGCCGGCCGATATCGCCTGGCGGTGGCCCGGTACGTACACGGTCGTCGAAGAGACTCCGGACGCGGTGGTGCTGCACACGGATCCTGCCGCCGCCCTGCCTCTCTACGCGGCGACCTGGCGGGATGGCTGGGCCTGGTCCACTTCCGCCCGCGTGCTCGCCCGTCTCATCTCGGCGCCCGTGGACGCCCGACGGCTGGTCTGTTCCGTTCTTGCACCTTCGGTACCGACGCTGGCGGGCTCGCGCACCTTCTTCGACGGTGTGGAGCAACTGGCACCGGGCAGCCGGATCGAACTGCCCGCCGGTGCAGGCAGTCCGCGGTGCACTGTCCAATGGCGTCCCGATGCTGTTCCCGGCCTGCCGCACCACCGCCTCCGAGAGGCCTTGTCGGCGGCGGTGACCCTGCGGATGGAAGCGGGTCGCGAAGTGTCCTGCGACTTGTCCGGCGGCCTGGACTCCACCACGGTCGCCGTCCTGGCCGCGACGTCCCTGTCGGACAAGCACCGTCTGAACACGGTCACGATCCATCCCGAAGGCGACGAGAGCGGAGCGGATCTCCACTACGCCCGACTGACATCCGCCGCGTATCCGGACCGCATCACGCACCATCTCCTTCCGCTGGCCGTCGAACATCTGCCTTACACGCGGATCACCGCCGTACCGGCCACCGATGAACCCGCGCCCTCGACCCTCACTCGCGCCCGGCTGACCGGCCAGTTCCACTGGATGCGCCGACATCTCGGCAGCCGGACTCACCTGACGGGGGACGGCGGCGACAGCGTTCTGTTCCAACCGCCTGCCCACCTCGCCGATCTCGTCCGTCACCGCAGATGGCGACGAGCGGTGAATGAGGCTCTCGGCTGGGCTCGCTTGCGCCGCTGCCCGGTCACACCCCTCCTGCGCGATGCCGTGGCCATGGCCCGAATGGGCCGTCGAGATGCCCTCGCCGATCTCGCCGTATCACTGGCCGGCTTCGCCGACACCTCGGCCTCTCGGGCCCGGCCCTCCGTAGACCGAGGCAGCGTCCGCTGGTTCACGCTCCTGCCGATGCCCGGCTGGGCCGAGCCCGCAGCCCTGCGGCTTCTGTCCGAAGCCGCAGGCAGGGCGGCCGACACAGAAGACACACTGACCGGCCTGGACGCCTCGGTCCGGATCCTCGTGGACGAGGTACGTGAGGTCGCCCGCACCGCCGTCGCCGACGTTGGGCTCGCCGCCACCTGCGGCATCGACCTGCACAATCCATTTCTCGACCCACGCGTCATGGACACGGTCCTGCGGACCTCGATCGACCACCGCCCACCGGTCCACGGCTACAAACCGCTCCTCGGCCGTGCGATGCGGCACCTGCTGCCGCCTGCGGTCGCCGCCCGTACGACGAAGGGCAGCTTCGATGCCGACCACCACGCAGGACTGCGCGTCAATCTGCCCGAACTCCTCGATCTCGCAGACGGTCACCTCTCCGACCTCGGACTCATCGATCCAGGTCGGTTCCGTCGGCATCTGCGCGAGGCCGCTGCGGGCATTCCGATGCCGCTGGCCATGCTCGAACAGGCGCTGAGCGCCGAAGCGTGGCTGCGTGCGCACCACGAGAGTCCCGGACCGGCCTGGACCGATGCGCCCGTGGGGAGCACACGCGCGAATGGGAGTACATGTGCGTAGTCCGCTGCGAAATCCACCCCGTTTCGCCGTCTTCCCGAGCCATATCCGGGCTGTGGACTTCGGCCATGTTCTGGTCTTCATCGACTACCGAACCGGCCGCGTCCGGTGTCTTCTGCCTGCCGCCGCGGCCCTGTGGCAGGACGCCGCCCGCACCGGGCGCCTGGACGCCATGGCTCCCGGACTGGCCGTAAGGCTTCTCACCGATGGTCTGCTGGTTCCCGCGCCGGTTTCGATGCCGTGGACAGCCCCGGTCACCGCCCGCTCCGCTCCCGCGAGTTGGGGAGGCGCCGAACATCCGGCCGGAATCAGCCGTCCTCCGTCTGTTCCCCGTCGGTCGGGCATCGCCGCGGCTGCCGCCCTGACAACCGTTCTCGCCATCAAGCGGGCCGGACCGGCGACGAGCGCGATGCACCGTGTCACGGCAACGCTGAGGGCAGCCGCGTCAATCTGTCGCCACGCCGCCACCACCGACCAGGTAAACGCTGCGGTCCTCGCAGTCCGGCACGTCGGCTGGTATTCCCCGGGCCGTACCGCCTGTCTGGAGGAGTCCGCCGCCACCGTCCTGTTGCTGGCATCACGGCGGCTCGCCGTCACGTGGTGCCATGGCGTCGCTCCCGACCCCGTGCGTCTGCATGCTTGGGTGCAGACTGTGGACGGCATTCCTGTCGGCGAGCCGCGCTCGACGCTTGCCTGTACGCCTGTTCTCGCCATCGGAGGCCGTCATCAGCGTCAGCCCTGAGCCGATTCTGTGGATCGGTACCGATACCTGCGCACTGGGCCCCTACCGTGCCGATCTGGTCGAGACCTACTGGCGCTGGGAGCAGGACCCGGCCCTTCTCGTCGGTTACGGTCGCCAGGCGCCCGAGTCGCTCGAAGCCCGTACCGAGGGAATGGCCCATCAACTCCGGGGCGAGAACATCCGGTTCACCGTCTACGACCTCACGTCCGGAAACCCGGTCCCGTCGGGTGTTGCCACACTCCTGCCCGATCACTCCGTACGGACCGCCGAGTATGTGATCATGCTGGCCCCCGAGGCCCGGGGACGCGGTCTCGGTACTGAGGCGACCCGGCTCGCCCTTGACTACGCCTTTCACATCACCAATCTCCGGATGGTCTGGCTCAAGGTCCTCGCCCCCAACGCGGCCGGCGTCCGCGCCTATCAGAAGGCCGGGTTCCGCACCGCGGGAACGCTCCGCGAGGCCGGGTACTGGCTGGGGCAGGTGTGCGACGAGATCGTCATGGACGCCCTCGCGACGGACCGCACCGGCCCTTCCGTCATCGTTCCGCTGCTGCCTGAGTAACCCCGCGTGTGCGGGAGCCGTCTCCGTTGGGGGCGTTGGCGTTGGGGCGTTAGTTCTTGCGGATCGCCGCTGCCAGGGGCGGGGAGTGGTAGGCCGTTGAGCGGCCCGAGAGCCAGGATTCCAGGTCGGGTGGCTGCGGGCGGGCGCCGCCCAGGGCGTAGAGGGCTACCAGGAACAGCGCGCCCGTCACGGTGATGGCCAGCGTGATCGTCACGGTGAGGTGGAAGCCCCGGCCGAGACCCGTCGTCAGCGCGGCGTGCAGCAGGACGGGCCCTACCAGGAACGCCGCCTCCGAGCGGAGCAGTTCGACCAGGGCGAAGGTCGGGCCGATCTGTGCCGACGGTACGGAGAAGCCCGCCAGGAACAGCCCCGGAGTGACGCCCGCGCCCGCGCCGAAGCCCAGGAAGAGCGCGGCCACGGGGACGACCGTCGACGCGTTCGCCGTGGACACGGCCAGCAGTACGGCCGCGCCGATGGCCACGCTGACCGTTCCCGACAGCGCCAGATACGGTGTCCAGCGCGTCGCCACCAGCCGCCGGAACAGTACGGCCGCGACGAAGATGCCCACGATCTGCGGCGTGACGAGCGTGCCGACGCGCAGCGGCGAGTAGTGCGCCTCGTCGGTCAGATAGCTCTCGGTCAGCTCCAGCAGAGCGGTGAAGCAGGCCCCGACGAGCATCGCGTTGACGGTCCCGACGACCGGCAGTGTATTGCTGATCGGCCGCACCGGCATCAGCGGATTCGCCTTCCTGTACTGACCGCCCACCAGAGAAAGCCCGCAGATCAGCCCGCACACGACCGGCAGATAGAACGCCGGATCGCCGAACGAGCCCCGCGTCAGCCAGGCGACACCGAAGAACGGCAGCGCCGTCGTGCCGAACGCCAGCGGAATGGCCAGCCAGTCGAACCGCGCCCGGCGCGCCGGCGGCTCATTGCCCTCGAACGCCAGCGCACCGACGGTCAGCCCGATCGCCGCCAGCGTGGCGATCCCCGCGAACAGCGGTCGCCACCCGCCGAGACTGCCGGCCAGCCCGCCCACCAGCGGCCCGAAGGCCACCATCCCGAACAGTCCGAGGCTGACCACGGCCGCCGTCGTCGCAAGTCGCTCGATCGGGTGACCCGTAACCAGCGGCGGCAGCGCCGAGACCAGCAGCATTCCCGTGCACAGCCCCTGAAGAATCACCCCGGTCATGAACAGCCCGATGCCCGGAGCGCTCAGCGCCAGCACAGAACTCACCACGAAGCCGGCCTCGCAGATGAGATAGAGATGACGGCGCGCCACCCGCTGTACGAGATCGGCGGCGGCCACCGCGCCGAACGCGTACGCCGCGTTGGACATCCCGCTGGTGAGCTGCAATTCGAACCGCGTCGCACCGAGATCCCGCATGATCCGCGGTTCCATCAGGGTGGTGGCCGTGGTGAGGATCAGATACGGGCTCAGAGCCAGCAGCGAGAGGGCGACGGCGGCGGGATAGCGCCCGGCCAGCGGGACCCGGGCGAACAGATGCGGTGAGGACGGGCCGGACCGCGACAGACCGGACCGTAATGTGCTGAACCGCAAGGACGCCTCCCCGGCCGAGGTCGTTTGAGGGCCGCGAACCCGGTCGGACCTTGGCAACCGACTGCCCTTGGCAATCGGCTGTCCTGGGCAACCGACTGTCCTGGGCGCCGACCTCTGTGCCGTCCCTCGTGGTACGACGCCGTCCTTCGTGGTGCGACGCCCGAGGTCTGCCGGGCCGCCGCCTCAGCGTACGGTCGTACGCTCCGCCGCCCGGACTGACACGCCCGCCCCGCGGGCCCGTCCCGCCCGGCCCGTACCGCCGCGCCCCGCCCGGCCCGTACCGCCTCGTGCCGTCCCGGCCCCCGGCTACGCGACCGTCGCGTGCAGGGCCACTCCCGTCAGCAGCTCCGACTCGGCCCACAGACGCGCGTTGGCCTCGGTGTCCAGTGCCCTGCGGGTCGTGCGGGCCGTCGTCGTCGGGCCGACCAGTCCGAACCGTCCGCCCGGACCGTAGTAGCCGCCCGCCACCGCGTCGGCGCTGGTCGCGGCGTACAGCAGCGGCTCCGTACCCTGCTCCGCCGCCTGCGACGGCAGGAAGGTGAGGGACGACAGCAGGGACGCGCCGCGCGACGGCTTGTCACGGCCGAGGCTCGCGCCCGCCGTCTGGAGATTGGTCCGCGTGTAGCCCGGGTGCGCGCCGGTGCTCAGCAGCGGCCAGCCGCGCTCGGCGGCGATCACGGCGAGCTGCTGCGTCAGCATCAGATCCGCGAGCTTGGACTGCGCGTAGGAGAGGTTCGGGCTGTAGCGGCGGCGCTCCCACTGGAGGTCGTCGAAGTGGATCCGCCCGTAGTTGGCCGTACCGCTGCTCATGGTCGCCACGCGCGGCGCCGTGGCGGTGAGCAGCAGCGGAAGGAGCCGGACGGTGAGAGCGAACGGGCCGAGATAGTTGGTGCCGAACTGGAGCTCGAAGCCGTCGGCCGTGGTCATCCGGGTGGGCGGCGCCATCACTCCCGCGTTGTTGACCAGCAGGTCGAGCGGTACGCCATCGGAGATCAGCCCGTCCGCGAACTCCTTCACCGACGCCAGGTCCGCCAGATCGATCCGGCGCACTTCGAGCTGGGCGTGCGGGTGCTCGGCCAGGATCTCGGCGCGGGCCTGCTCGCCCTTGGCGACGGTACGTACGGCCATGACGACGCGCGCCCCGGCGCCGCCGAGACGGCGTGCGGCTTCCTTGCCGGTACCGCTGTTGGCGCCGGTGACGACGGCGAGCTTTCCGGTCTGGTCGGGGACGACGTACATGGTGACTCCCAGGGTGAGGGGCGGATCAGGGCAGGTCAGGGGTTGGCCAGGGCGGATCCGGGCAGGGCAGGGCCGGTCGCAGTTCCCAGTAGACCGTCGGTCTGTTGTCAGCGAAGCTATCAGACCGTCGGTCCGATAGCAACAGACCGAGGGTCTGTAGTGGTCTGTAGTCTGGTGCCATGACCATGCCCTTCCAGCGCGCCCGCAGCGACGAGCAGCGCGCCGCGCGCAGACAGGCGATCCTCGACACGGCCACCGCGATGCTGACCGAGATGCCCGTGGCACAGGTGAGCCTCAACGAGCTGAGCCGACGCGTCTGCCTCGCCAAATCCAATGTGCTGCGCTACTTCGAGTCCCGCGAGGCGGTGCTGCTCGAACTGCTCGACGTCGCGTTGCGCGAATGGCTGGACCACCTGGACGACGCCCTCGCCGCCGCGGTCGACGCCGACGCGCCGCTCTCCCGGCGCGCCGACCAGCTCGCCGCCGCGCTCGCGATCTCCCTGGCGGACCGTCCCGTCCTCTGCGACCTGGTCAGCGCGCAGGCCGCGGTGCTCGAACGCAATGTCTCGCCACGGGTCGCCGCGGAGTACAAGCGCGCCGCGCTCGCCAACATCGGCGTCCTGGCCCAACTCCTCCGCGCCCGTCTGCCGGAGCTGAACGAGCCCGACGCGGCACGGTTCGGCGCCGCGGTCATGCTGACGACCGGCGCGGTCTGGACCCATACCCAGCCCTCGGCGGCGATGCTGGCGGCGTACGAGGCCGATCCCTCGCTCGCGGCCATGCGGATCGACTTCACGGGCGCGGCGCGCGAGATGTTCGAGGTGCTGCTCGCGGGCCTGCTGGTACGAGCCTCACGCTGATGCGCCGGCGCAGGGCGGCGGCGGCCCGGCGTCCGTACCGTACGTACGGTCTGCACCGCCCATGCCGCCCGTACTGCCCGTGGAGCCCGCGCCCACCGCGAACTCCGCGAACACCGTCTTCCCGACCGTACGAGACTCCGTCCCCCACCGGTCCGCGAGCTGCGCGACGATCAGCAGCCCTCGCCCGAAGCACTCGTCCTCGTCGGCGGCGCGCGGGCTGGGCAGTCGCTCCCCGCGCGGATCGCTGACCTCGACGCGCAGGCTGCTGGGACGGAGTGCGATCCGTACCTGGAAGAGCTGGTTCCGCGCGCAGGCGTGCAGCAGGGCGTTGGTGGCGAGCTCGCTGACGGTGAGGCCCACGGACCAGGCGAGTTCGGCCCGTCCCCACTCGGTGACGAGCCGCGCGGCGCGATGTCGCGCGAGGCTCACGCTGCCCGCGGTGGGCGTGTAGTTGAGGCAGTCCTCCCGGAGGACGACGGGCTCGGGCTTCGGTGTGGCGGCCTCTTGGGCTGCGGACATGGACGCGGCACCTCCGTGCGCGGTCGGGATCTGCCCGTACGGGTTGCGCCTGACGGTGGCGATGCCGCGAGTGCCCTCCGGGTGCAGGGCAGCACGGTGCACTTCCGCCAAGTGGCGCCGCTGTGCGAGCGGTTGAGTGCCGAACGTAATGGTGGATGCCATCCCGGATCAAGCGGTCTGGGGAATATCTTCCCCGTTAGGGTGATGGTGGCCGGTCGGGCTACGGACGGCTGCAACACTGATGGCGAGTCAGCAGGAGGGTGAGATGACGGCATCCGGAGAGCGCGCCAACGGCAACAGGGCTTCCACCGTGCTCGGCCGCAGGCTGGGCGGTGAACTCTTGGCTCTGCGCGTAGCGGCCGGCAAGACGCAACAGCAGGCTGCGGATGCGCTGAGCGCGACCGCGACGAAGGTCGTCAAGATGGAGCGTGGCTGGGTCCCTATGCGGGATCCGGACATCAAGGCGTTGTGTCAGTTCTACGCGGTGGACGACGCGAAGGTCGTCGGCAGGATGCTGGAGTTGGCGAAGACGGACCGGGACCGTCGCAAGGTGAAGGGATGGTGGAACGACACCCCGGCGCCTGCCACCCAAGTCGAGTACATCGCGATGGAGGACGGTGCGCTCCGGGTCAGACAGTGGCAGATGGCCTTGATCCCGGGCCTCCTCCAGACGCCTGAATACATCCGCGCGATGTGCGTGGCGGACATGTCCTGGGACGATATCGACCGGATCGAGGACGTCGTTACGGCGCGTGCCAAGCGTCAGGAGCGGTTGTACGGTGAAGTACCGCTTCGGATCCATGCGGTGATCTGGGAGGCCGCACTACGGCAACTGATGGGTGGGCCAGGGGTGATGAGCGGACAGCTCGCGCACTTGTGTCACCTGGCGGAGCTTCCCAACGTCCAAATCCAGGTGTTGCCCTTCCGGGTCGGCGCGCACCCCTGTGTCGGTGGGCCATTCAACATTCTCTCCTTCGCGGAGGACGAGGCTGTCGACGTAGTGCACATGGACAACCCTCGGTCCACCATCTGGATCGAACACGCACAGGAGAGTGCGGTTTACGCGACGCTCTTCGATCGTGCGGCCAGGGCGAGTTTGTCGCCCTACGACTCCCTCCGGTTCATCGATAGCATCAGCAAGGGATTGAACGAGTAATGTCGTTCCAGTTCAAGAAGTCCAGCTACAGCGCAGGGGGAGCCGACTGCGTCGAGGTCGCCCGCAACATACCCGGCACCGTCGCCGTACGGGACTCCAAACACCCCACCGGCCCGCTCCTGCGCCTCAGCCCCGCCGCCTGGAACGCCTTCCGCGCCGGGCTGGCGCGCGTGTAGGTCTGGGGCTCAAGCCCGCGGACCGTACCGCGCCGCCGACGCGGCCATGCTCAGCGCCCAGCAGCGTCGCCCGAAGGTCCAGTGCTCTCCGTCACCGCTGATCCAGGAGGAAGAATGACCAGTAACTCCGTTGACCACGGAACGGCAACGCCGATTCCGTGGGGCATGAGCCGCATGGCTCCGCTGCGGAATGGGGAACCGTCCCCGTGGCGATACGCCGGGATCGATCCGCAGACACAGACAGGCCGTTGGGTGGGAAGTGACGGCTTACCGACTCCTGCTGAGCTCGGAAAGCACGGCACTTCTGTCAACACCTACCCGCCCACTCAGGTCGGCAAAGACGGCAAGGTGGACGCCGACAGCGGCCACGACGCCCAACAGGACGAAGGACAGCAGTAGCAGATGGACAGCCGTCCGGTGCTGGTTGCTACCGAGTATGAGGACCCGACCGCCGATCTGGTCATTGCGGAGTTGAACCGGCGCCGGGTGCCCGTTCTGCGTTTCGACCCTGGGCGCGACTTCCCTGTCCCCGCTGTGCTTTCGGCCCGTATAGGGCCGAGCGGTTGGGGTGGACGCCTTACGGTTGGCGAACGCTCGGCGGATCTGGCCAACGTGCGCGCCTTGTATCACCGTCGTCCGAGCGGTTACACGCCGAATGGCGACCACCAGGCAGCGCGGTTCGCCGCGCAGGAGAATCGGCGCGGACTCGGCGGAGTGCTGGCCGCCCTTCCCGGTTGCCTCTATCTGAGCCATCCCCAGGCCATTGCCCGCGCGGAGTACAAGCCCGCGCAACTTGCGGCAGCGAGCCGCGAAGGGCTCAGCATTCCCCCAACGCTGATCACGAGCGACCCGGCGGAAGCGAAGTCGTTTGTGACAGAACAGCCCGCCATCTACAAGCCGTTGCATGCCGGCGCGTACGACGTTGACGGTGAGCCTGCCGGTATCTGGGCTGCCCCGGTCAATCCTGGCGAGATAGATGACCGCGTAGGCCGCTGCGCCCACTTGTTCCAGGCCCGGATTCCAAAGACTTCCGACATACGCGTGATTGTCGTTGGTGAGCGTGTTTTCTGTGCGCGGATTACCGCACCGCCCGGTGTGGTGGACTGGCGCGCTGAATACCGGAACCTGAGCTATGAGCCGATCCCCTGCCCGGATGACGTGCGGCGGGCCATGCTTCGGCTTCTGGCCGGCTTCGGACTCAACTTCGGCGCGTTCGACTTCGCGGTAACCGCGGATGGCGCGTGGTGGTTTCTGGAATGCAACCCGAATGGGCAGTGGGCATGGCTCGAAGACGCGGCGGGACTGCCCCTCACAGCGGCAGTCGCTGATCTGCTGGAGAACGGAGAGGGCGCAAGTGACTGACGATATTTCCTCGAAAGGACTACGCGCAGATCTTGCCCGGTGCCTTTCCGTGACCGGTGCGCTGCGAAGCCCGGAATGGGAAGCCGCCGTTATGGCCGTGCCTCGTGAGGCGTTTCTGGCTGACGGATGGTTCGAGTACGAAGACGGGGGCTGGTACCGTCCCGCATTCCTCGCCGACGGGCCCGAGCGGCTCAGGCGTGTGTACGAGAATGACACCCTGGTTACCCAAGTGGCGGAGTCAGTTGTACCGCGCCAGATCGAAGGGCGTATTTCCCACCGGCCTTCTTCTTCGTCGACCCTGCCAGGGCTTGTGGTGCGCATGCTCGAAGAACTTCACGTATCCAAGGGGACGCAAGTACTCGAAATCGGCACTGGGACGGGCTACTCGACCGCGCTCCTCTCTCATGTGGCCGGTGAGGACAACGTGACCTCCGTAGAGGTGGACGCGGATGTTTCCGCCCGTGCCGGGATGGCTCTCGGCGGACTGGGCTATTGGCCCGACCTGGTTGTCGGCGACGGGCTGGCGGGATACGCGAACAATGGCCCGTACGACCGCGTGATCGCCACGTGCGGAGTTCACACCGTTCCGTCGGACTGGATCGCTCAGACTCGCACCGGAGGTGAAATCCTTGTGACCGTGTGCGGATGGATGAACGCATCCGAACTTGTGCGCCTGACCGTGGCTGAAGACGGAACGGCAAGCGGACCCGTCCTGGGCGGGCAGGTTTCGTTTATGCTCGCGCGGCCCCACATTCCCCCGGCGCTTGGAATGCTGCCGGATCTCGACTCGGAGGAAGCCGCGCCCACGAATATCGGCGGTGATGTACTGGACGACTGGACAGCGCGTTTCGTCGCACAGTTCGCGACACCACGCGCCCAGCGCTTCACACTGCCGCGCAACGGCCGGGACGAACACGTCGTCATCGACGTGGAAGCCGGTGCGTGGGCAGCCGTATTCGAGGACAGCGGGCAATGGATGGTCCGCCAGGGCGGCTCCGCCCGACTGTGGGACGCCATCACGGATCAGATCATCCGATGGAGGGAGGCCGGCGAGCCGCCCGCTGAGCGGCTGACGCTGTATGTCGGACCGGACGGACAGCGCATCATCTGGGCGTAGCCGCGGCCCTGCCAGGTCCCCCGGATCGGCAACTCGCCGACGCGGCCCTCCGAGTACGAGGTGACCTGGCAGGGAACGCGCGCGCTAGTTGGTGAAGATGAAGTACTTCCAGGCGCCGTGCGTCGTGGAGTTGACGGTGTCGCCGGAGCTGCTGTTGATGTACGAGGAGCGCACCCGGGCGCGGACGCCGGATTCGCCGGCGTGGCCCAGGTTGACGGCTGACTTTCCGTTGGTGCCGAGTTTGAAGTACTCGGTGCCGCCGGCGTACCACTTGCCCTGGTAGTACAGCTGGAGTTCGAGCCGCTGCTTGCGGTCCTTGTAGTAGCTCATGGTCGTCGTGAAGATGACGTCGGTGTTCTTGCGGAAGTAGTGGTACGTCGTGGAGCCGATCTTGCCGGTCTTGTAGTGCTTGGACAGCGCCGTCGAGACCCTGACCTTGGCGTACGCCGTGGACTTGACCGACCTCGGGGCATAGCGGGCATCGCCCTTGAACACGGCGGTGACCGTGGCGTCCCGGGTCATGTCCAGGGTGACCGACAGATTGCCCTTGGAGTTGACCGTGCCGGTCTTCACCAGCTTGTTCGGCTTGTCGGAGCCGAAGGGATCGGCCCAGATCTCGACCGTGCGGTTCTTGTACGTCATGCCGAGGTGCGCCGTGAACGCGACGTCCTTGCCGTAGTCGTACACCTTGCCGTTGTTGTTCAGCGTCAGCGCGGGTGTGGCGCGGGAGACGGTGACGGAGTCCGAGGCGGTCGCCGGCGTGTGCGTGGCGTCACCGGCGTACGTCACCTTGTATGTGACCTTGCCGCCCGCAGGCGGAGTGTCCGTGAAGGTGAACTTGCCGCCCGTACCGAGGGACTTGGTGCCGAGCGACTTGCCCTTCGGCGACTCGATGTCGGTACGGGTGACGGCCAGCGGCGTTCCGGCGGGCAGCGCGAGGGCGGAGGTGAGCGAGCCCTTGACGGTGAGCGGCTTGGCACGCGTGGCGGTGGCCGGCGCGTCGGCCTTGAGCGTACCGACGTACTTCCGGGGCTCGTCGACGGCGTGGAACTTGGTGAACTCCTCGGACCCGCTCAGCACGAACAGCTTCCCGCCGTCGGCCGACCAGTTCATCGAGTGCCCGGACCAGGGCATCCAGTTACCCGACAGATTGCGGACGCTGGCGGGCCGGTCGGCGCCGCGGCTGAAGACATATGTGTCGCCGAGGTCTTCGGTGTCGAGGAGGGTCGCCGCGACCGTGCCGTCCGGCGCGACGCTGACCGTCACCGGTTCGTCGGGGACGGGGTAGGCGCGCACCTGCTCCAGATCGGAGAGCCGGTACTCGGTGAGCGCCCGGTTCCCGGGTCCGGCCACGACGACCGACTGGCCGTCCGGCGTGAGGGCGGCGTCCTCGTAGAAGCCGCCCTTCTCGGCGGAGACACGGATGACCGGAGTGCCGGAGGAGATGTCGTAGACGACGATCGGGGCGGAGCTGATGTGCCCGTCGAGGGCGAGCAGCGTGCCCGGGTTGTCGGCGTCGGCGTAGAGCATGGGCGGGCCGGCCCAGTCGTGGCCGGCCGCTAGGTCGAGCGTCACCGTGGGCGTCTCGGCGGTCAGATCGACCGCGCCGAGCCCGGAGTCCCACTGGTCGCCGTATCCGAACCACAGCTTGCCGTCGGCGTAGGCGAGCCGGGAAGGGATGGTCCCGTCGCCGGTCGGGTACTCGGCGGTCGGTGTGAGCGTCGCGGTATCGAAGGCGACGATCTTGTCGGCACCGTAGAGCGCGGCGTACAGCGTGCCCGAGTCCGGGCTCAGTTCGAGGTCCCGGACCTGAGGCAGACCGGTGAGCGTGGTGACGACCTTGCCGGTGTAGTCGGTGACGACGATCTTGTTCTGGGATCGGTCGCTGAAGTACAGCCGCTGGTGGACGCCGTCGACAACTGTGTCGTCCGCCTCCGCGACCGCGACGGGCCTGGTGGTGTCGGCGGACGCCGGTGCGGCGGTGAGAACCGCCGAGCTGAACAGGACCGCCAGTGCGGTGGCGGCCGGCAGAGTGCGCATACGCATGATGAGTTGTACCCCCCCCAATTGAGACCGGCCCGTGAGCATGCGCATGAGCGTGAGCATGCACGGGCGCGCTGATTGCAAGCAAGCAAGCAAGCGGGCAAGCAACCTGCGTCACTGTTCTGACGCTAGGTCATACCTCTGACAACGCGGCGGGCCGCGCCGGAGCGGTGGGCTCCGGCGCG
>NZ_FMDK01000426.1 GCF_900091995.1 Streptomyces sp. MnatMP-M17 | reverse complement strand
GGGCCGCCCGTCGCGACCGGCTGCGGGCACGCGCCGTGACGACCACGGTGGTGGCGACCGTCGTCGCCGCTCCCGTGCTCGCGCTCTGGGCCGCGTACCGAAGCGCGCCGCCGACCGGCGAGGGCCACGAAGGCTCCTCCGTCAGCGCGGGTGAGGCCGGTAAGGGCGAGGCCGACGGGCGGCCCGGCCGGGACGGGCGGCCGTACGACCACTACGAGAACACCGGAAGCGCCGCGAGCGGCTCCGACGCGGGCTTCGGCAGCGGCCGTACGCCGGACATCTTCGTGGAGGTCGTCAGCGACGGTACGGCCGTGCCGTCCTCGCGCCCGGGACAGCCCGCTCCCGGCCGTATCACGGTCGAGGCATGGCCCGCCGGCGGTACAACGACGATCACGCTCAGGGCGTCCGGCGGAGCGCCGGTGGCCTGGACCGCCGGGACGACCGCTCCCTGGCTCCGGCTGAGCAGCCACTACGGCATGCTCGCGCCCGGTGAGTCCTTCACGATCCGGGTCTTCGTGGACCACCGGCGCGAACCGTCCGGGCCCTGGAGCGCGCGGATCGCGGTGTATCCGACAGGTTCGACGGTGAAGATCTACGGCTATGGCGCCAGGCCGCCGTCCTCGGGCCGTCCGTCGCGTCCCGGTCATGAGGGCCGTCCCGACCACCCGGGCCACCACGGCCATCCAGGCCGTCCGGGCCGCCCTGGAGGTCCCGGACACCCGGGGCCCGGCGGGCCGCCGACCTCTCCGGGCGCCTCGGATCCCTCCGATCCCGGTCCGTCCCGTCCCACCGATCCCGCGCCCTCGGACCCGGGCGATCCCGGCCCTTCCGATCCGGGACCCGGTCCCGGCCCCGGATCCGGGGATCCAGGCCCGGTTCCCGGCGACGGCGACCCTGCGCCGTCCGACCCGGATCCCTCGGCGCCCGCGGACCCACCGCCGGGCAGCACATCGGACACACCCGGCACCGCGGGCTGACCGACGGCAGGCGAGGACAGACGGCCGACGAAGACCGACGGCAGGCGACCGATGCCCGATGCCCGACGCCCGGCCAGGCTCACGCCCTCGCAGGGTCCGCCGGATGCGGCGCCACCAGCGGAAGCTCGCTCGCCACACGCCGTTCGCACAGCTCGGCCAGCTCGTCGTACGCCGCCTTGCCCATCAGCTCCGTCAGCTCCGGCCGGTAGGTCTTGTACACCGGCTCGCCCGCGCCGTGCGCCGACGTCGCCGACGTGCACCACCAGTGCAGATCGTGGCCACCGGGACCCCAGCCGCGCCGGTCGTACTCACCGATCGACACCCGCAGCACCCGCGTCTCGTCGGGCCGCTCGATCCAGTCGTACGTACGCCGCACCGGAAGCTGCCAGCAGACGTCCGGCTTCGTCTCCAGCGGTTCGCGCCCTTCGCGCAGCGCCAGGATGTGGAGCGAACAGCCCGCGCCACCGGCGAATCCGGGACGGTTCTGGAAGATGCAGGAGCCCTTCCAGCGTCGCGTCTGGCGCTCGCCGTCCTCGTCGGTCTGTGTCCAGCCGGCTGTCGTGCCCTCCTTGTGGAACTGCCACAGCTCCGGAGTCAGACGCGCCACATGCCCGGCGACCCGCTTCTCGTCGTCCTCGTCGGAGAAGTGCGCGCCGAGCGTGCAGCATCCGTCGTCGGCGCGGCCCGCCTGGATGCCCTGGCAGCCGCTGCCGAAGATGCAGGACCACCGTGAGGTGAGCCAGGTCAGATCGCAGCGGAAGACCTGCTGCTCGTCGGCGGGATCGGGGAATTCGACCCAGGCGCGAGCGAAGTCGAGGCCCTTCTCGTCCGGATCCTTCACGTCCGGGTCCTTCACGTCGGGGACCGGAGCTGCGTTCCTGTCATTTCCGGCATTCTTGGCATTCCGCTTGTTCCGTGTATCGCGGACTTCCCGGGCCTCCTCCGGTCGCTCCTGCTTGTTCGGTCCGTTGGCTTTGCCCGGCTTCGCCTTTTTCGTCTTTGGCACAGGTCCAGCCTATGCGCGCGCTCGCAGTAGCGTTCCGTTCATGAGACTCGGAGTCCTCGATGTCGGTTCGAACACCGTTCATCTGCTGGCTGTGGACGCCCACCGCGGCGCCCGCCCGCTGCCCGCGTATTCGCACAAGGCGGAGCTGCGGCTCGCCGAACTGCTCGACGCGGACGGTGCCATAGGGCCCGAGGGCGTCGACCGGCTCGTGGCGACCGTCGCGGACGCGCTCCAGACCGCCGAGGACAAGGGCTGCGAGGCCGTGCTGCCGTTCGCGACCTCCGCCGTACGGGAGGCCAGCAACGCCGATCAGGTGCTCGGGCGTGTCAAGAGCGAGACCGGCGTGGATCTCGAAGTGCTCACCGGCGAGGAGGAGGCCCGGCTGACCTTTCTCGCCGCCCGCCGCTGGTTCGGCTGGTCGGCCGGGAAACTGCTGGTCCTGGACATCGGAGGCGGCTCCCTGGAGATCGCGTACGGACTCGACGAGGAGCCCGACGCGGCCGTCTCCCTGCCGCTGGGCGCGGGCCGGCTGACGGCCGCCTGGCTGCCCGGCGATCCGCCCGATCCGGTCGATGTGAAGGCCCTGCGCCGTCATGTACGCGCCGAGATCGCCCGTACGGTCGGCGAATTCGCCCGGTTCGGCACACCGGACCATGTGGTGGCGACGTCCAAGACCTTCCGGCAGCTCGCCCGGCTCGCCGGCGCCGCGCGCTCCGCCGAGGGCCTGTACGTACAGCGCGAACTGAGTCGTACGTCACTGGAGGAGTGGGTCCCCAAGCTGGCCGCGATGACCTCGCTCCAGCGCGGCGGGCTCCCGGGCGTCTCGGAGGGACGGTCCTCCCAGCTGCTGGCGGGAGCGCTGGTCGCGGAGGGTGCGATGGACCTGTTCGGGATCGAGGTCGTGGAGATCTGTCCCTGGGCGCTGCGCGAGGGCATCATCCTGCGCCGGCTCGACCAGCTCCCGACGACATAGAGGCTGCCCTTACGCTGTCTCCGTGGCAGAACCAGTGGTGCGGGTCCCGGATGCGAAGGTCGCCCTGTCGACGGCCTCCGTCTATCCGGAGTCCACGGCGACGGCTTTCGAGATCGCCGCGCGCCTCGGGTACGACGGTGTCGAGATCATGGTCTGGACCGATCCCGTCAGCCAGGACATCGAGGCGCTGCGCAGGCTCTCCGACTATCACCAGGTGCCGGTACTGGCCATACACGCGCCCTGTCTGCTGATCACACAACGGGTGTGGTCGACCGATCCATGGGTGAAGCTCCAGCGGGCGCGGGCGGCGGCCGAGCGGCTCGGCGCCTCCACGGTGGTGGTCCATCCGCCGTTCCGCTGGCAGCGGCAGTACGCGCGCGATTTCGTCACCGGTATCTGGCGGATGGCGGGCGAGACGGACGTACGGTTCGCGGTCGAGAACATGTATCCGTGGCGGTACCGGGACCGCGAGATGCTCGCGTACGCGCCCGACTGGGACGTCACCAAGGATGACTACCGGCACTTCACGGTCGATCTCTCGCACACGGCGACCGCCCGTACCGATGCCATGGGCATGATCGACCGGATGGGCGACCGGCTCGGGCATGTCCATCTCGCGGACGGCAGGGGCTCGGCGAAGGACGAGCATCTTGTACCGGGACGTGGCACCCAGCCCTGCGCCGAGCTGCTGGAACGGCTGGCGGGCACCTCGTTCGACGGTCATGTGGTGATCGAGGTCAATACGCGGCGGGCGATGTCCTCGGCGGAGCGCGAGGCGGACCTGGCGGAGGCGCTGGCCTTCACCAGGCTGCATCTCGCGCAGTCCGTGGCGCGGCTCGGCGCGCGACCGGGAGTGCCGTCGGCGAGTCCGTCGGCAGCCGCCGCGCAGGAGCCGTCCTCGTCCTCCGCGGCACCGACGGCAGCGTCTCAGGAGGCGTCCCGGGCGTCCTCTCCGGCCTCGTCCCAGGCCTCCTCCAGGGCTTCGTCCGCCGCTCCTTCCCCGGAGCCGTCCTCCACGTCGCCGTCCTCCGCTCCGTCTCCCGGGCCGCCCACCGGGCCGTCCGCCTCGCGCGAGTCCCGTACCCCAGGCCGTACCCCAGGCTCCTCGGGAGTTCGCCCTTCATGATCGGCAAGGCCCCATGACCGATATGGCTCCACGCCGTCGCGGCCGTCCCGCCCGCAAGGACATGGACTCGGGCCCCAGCGCCCAGCAGAAGATCCTCGAATCGGCCCGCGCGGAGTTCGCCGCGCGCGGCTACGACAAGACGTCCATCCGCGGTATCGCCAAGGCCGCGGGTGTCGACCCGGCGCTCGTCCACCACTACTTCGGTACGAAGGACGAGGTCTTCGAGGCGGCCATCGAGGTCTCCTTCGAACCGGCCCTGATGCTGCCCGCGCTGCTGGCCGACGGCATGGACGGCATCGGCGAGCGGCTCGCCCGCTACTTCATCGGGATCTGGGAGAACCCGGTCACCCGTGCGCCGCTGCTGGCGATCATGCGCTCCGCCCTGACGCACGATGCGGCGGCGAAGGTGCTGCGTACGTTCGTCCTGCGCAGGCTGCTGGAGCGGATCGCGGAGGAGCTCGACGTACCGGATCCGACGTTCCGCGCCGAACTGGCCGCCTCCCACATGATCGGAATCGCGTTCCTGCGCTATGTGATCAAGGCGGATCCGCTGGCCTCCGCGGACTCCGAGCAGATCGTCAGAATGGTGGCGCCCACGCTCCAGCGGTATCTGACCGAAAGCTGAGCGGCCGTTCCGTACCGCAGAGCAGCCGTTCCGTATACCGGACAAGGCGTCCAGATCTTGGAGCGTGGGCGTAGGCTCTCAGACAGCCATTTCCGCCGAAGGATCCGTGACGTCCGCCGTCGACGGATCTGCTGAAGGAGCGAGCGACGATGCCCGAGCTGAGGTCCCGCACTGTCACCCACGGCCGCAATATGGCGGGCGCACGCGCCCTGATGCGGGCTTCGGGCGTAGCGAGCGCGGACATCGGCAAGCCGATCGTCGCGGTGGCCAACTCCTTCACCGAGTTCGTGCCGGGACACACACATCTCGCGCCGGTCGGCCGGATCGTCTCCGAGGCGATCAAGGCCGCGGGCGCCGTGCCGCGCGAGTTCAACACCATCGCCGTGGACGACGGCATCGCGATGGGCCACGGCGGGATGCTCTACTCCCTGCCGTCCCGCGATCTGATCGCCGACTCGGTCGAGTACATGGTCGAGGCGCACTGCGCGGACGCGCTGATCTGCATCTCCAACTGCGACAAGATCACGCCCGGCATGCTGATGGCCGCGATGCGCCTCAACATCCCCACGGTCTTCGTCTCCGGCGGCCCGATGGAGGCCGGCAAGGCGACGCTCGTGGACGGTACGGTCCGCAAGCTCGACCTGATCAACGCGATCTCGGACGCGGTCAACGAGAGCGTCTCGGACGAGGACATCCTCCGTATCGAGGAGAACGCCTGTCCCACCTGCGGCTCCTGCTCCGGCATGTTCACCGCCAACTCGATGAACTGTCTGACCGAGGCCATCGGCCTCTCGCTGCCCGGCAACGGCTCCGTGCTCGCCACGCACACCGCCCGCAAAGCGCTGTACGAGAACGCGGGCCGGACGGTCGTGGAGATCACCAAGCGCTACTACGAGCAGGACGACGAGTCGGTCCTGCCGCGCAGCATCGCCACCCGCGCCGCCTTCGACAACGCCATGGCACTGGACATCGCCATGGGCGGCTCGACCAACACCATCCTCCATCTGCTCGCCGCCGCGCAGGAGGCCGAGCTGGAGTACGACCTCGCCGACATCGACGCCGTCTCGCGCCGTGTCCCGTGTCTGGCCAAGGTCGCGCCCAATGTCGCTCCGGGCGGTACGTACTACATGGAGGACATCCACCGGGCCGGCGGAATCCCGGCCATCCTCGGCGAGCTGTACCGCGGCGGTCTGCTCAACGAGCATGTGCACACCGTCCACTCGGCGAGCATCAAGGACTGGCTGGAGACCTGGGACGTGCGCGGCGGCTCACCGTCCGACGAGGCCGTCGAGCTGTGGCACGCCGCGCCCGGCTGTGTCCGTTCCGCCGAGGCCTTCTCCCAGTCCGAGCGCTGGGAGACGCTCGACACGGACGCCGCGAACGGCTGTGTGCGCGATGTCGCCCACGCCTACTCCAAGGACGGCGGTCTGGCGGTCCTCAAGGGCAATCTCGCCGAGGACGGCTGTGTCGTGAAGACGGCCGGCGTCGACGAGTCGATCTGGACCTTCGAGGGCCCGGCCGTCGTCTGCGAGTCGCAGGAGGAGGCCGTCGAGAAGATCCTCCGTAAGGAGATCACCGAGGGCGATGTGATCGTCATCCGGTACGAGGGCCCGCGCGGTGGTCCCGGGATGCAGGAGATGCTCTACCCGACCTCGTATCTGAAGGGCCGGGGCCTCGGCAAGTCCTGCGCGCTGGTGACCGACGGACGCTTCTCCGGCGGTACGTCGGGTCTGTCGATCGGCCACGCCTCGCCCGAGGCGGCCTCGGGCGGCACGATCGCGCTGGTCCACGACGGCGACCGGATCCGGATCGACATCCCGGACCGCTCGATCGAACTGCTCGTCACTGAGGACGAGCTCGCGGCGCGCCGCGAGGCCCTGAACGGCGCCTACGCACCGGCCGCCCGTGAACGCAAGGTCTCGGTGGCGCTGCGCGCGTACGCGGCGATGGCGACCAGCGCGGACAAGGGCGCGGTGCGGGACGTGACCAGGCTGGGCTGAGCCGCGCCGGACCGCCCATAGCGCTCATACGTACCGTGTGCTCATACGTACCGTGCGCCCCGGATCCCGCTGAGGGACCGGGGCGCACGGCTGCGTTGTCAAGGGATTCGGTTCACCAGCGCGCGGGATCCCGGCTGTCGACCGCGAACACGGATCCGTCGGGCGCGCTGGCGAGGACCTTCCCGGGAACGGTGACCGGCATGGGCAGCGCTCCGGACAGCGTGTCGCGTCCCTCGCCCATCCGCGGCTTCGTCTGTCCCATCAGCACACCGCGCCGCGCGTCCACGGCGAGCAGCCGCCCGTCGCCCGCGCTCATGAAGAGCCAGGTGCCCGCGGCCGTGGGCCGGGACGCGCGCGTGACCGAGGTTTCGAGCCGCCAGCGCTGACCGGGCCCGGCGCCTGAGCCGTCACTCGTGTCGACGGCGAGCAGCGAGCCCGTGTAGCCGACGACATAGACCAGGTCACCGGCGACGGTGGCCTGGGCCTGGTCGACCGGTGAGGGCAGCGGGACACGCCGTACGACACGGCTCGACGCGTCGAGGCGTACGACGGCGTCGGTCATGTCGTTGGTGCCGCTGGAGAGCAGGAAGAGCGCGCCGTCCGACGCTCCGGCCGGAGTCAGCATGCCCGTCAGCCGCTTCTCCCAGAGCAGGGTCCCGTCCGCCGGATCGATGGCGCTCACCTCGGTGGCGGTGCCGTCGGGTGACGGTGTGGCGGCGAACAGCAGGCCGTCGGCGCCGCCGCCCGCAGTCCAGACGGAACCGGTCCCGCCGCGCCGTTCCTCCCAGCGCTCGGCGCCGGTCGCGCCGTCCAGCGACCGCACCAGCCCGTCGTACGAAACGAGCAGTACGGAGTCGGCCGCGTGCCGGACGGTGGCGTACGAGGAGATGTCGACGCTCCAGCGCTCGGCGCCCGAGCCGGGATCCAGCGCCTCCAGACGGCTGCCGCCGGGTGTGATGACATGCAGCAGCCCGCCGGAGACGACCGGCGCCGCGCCCTCGTCGGCGTCCGTCATGACGTGGGTGTCCGGTACGGACCAGCCCATCTTGCCGTCGGCCGGGCTGATCCGGGCCGCCTTGACTCCCGGAGCCGTGCAGTAGACGGCGGTGCCGGCGCCCGTGCCGTCGGCCGAGCACACGGGCATACGGTTCGCGCCCTTGCCACCGCCCAGCTCGATCTGCCAGGGACGGAAGGCCTCATCGGCCCGCCCGGCGCTCGGCGGAGCGGGAGCCGCATCGTCGTCCGTCGCAGCGCGCACACCCGCGAAACCGGCTACGGCGAGCGCGACCACCGCCACACCGGCCGCGAGCCGACGGGTGCGCGGAAGACGGCGGCCGGGAGACGGAACGGTCCGGGCCCGCCCTGCCCTGAGCCGGGTCGTACGGAACCGGTCGTCGGCCGACCGGTCGTCGGCCGGCGCACGGTCCGCAGAGCTGTCGCTCAGGGAGCGCCCGTCCTGCGCATCGGCGCCGCCCGCGTGACCGGAGTGACCAGAGTGACCGGACTGATCGGCGTGCCCTGAGTGATTGGTGGGAGTCGAGTCCGCGCTCCCGGCCGCCTCGGGCCAGCGACGCTGCGCCGGTATCAGCGACCTCGCTCCTTGCGCACCCGCCGCTCCTCGCGCGCCACGCGTGGCCGGCGACTCCGGCTTCCCTTGCGCGGAGGTGCGCAGCGCGGCCATCAACTCGTCTGGCGTCGGCCGGTCTTCCGGCTCCTTCGACAGACACCGCGTGACCAGAGGCAGCAGGCTCTCCGGGACACCCGCCAAGTCCGGCTCGTTGTGGACGACTTGGTACGCGACGATATAAGGGCTGTCGGAGTCGAAGGGCCCGCGCCCGGTCGCCGCGTGGACCAGCACCGCGCCCATCGCGAACACATCGGCGGCGGGACCGACTTCGCGCGGGCGCTGGAACTGCTCGGGTGCCATGAACGGCGGAGTCCCGATCAGCTTGCCGGTCTCCGTCCGCAGATCGCTGTCCGCCGGGCGCGAGATGCCGAAGTCGATGACCTTGGGACCGTCCGACGCCAATAGGACATTGCTCGGCTTGAGATCGCGGTGCACCACACCGGCCCGGTGGATGTCGCGCAGCCCTTCGGCGAGTCCCGCGCCGAGCCTGGCCAATTCGCCGGCGTTCAGCGGACCGTTCCGCTTCACCCGCTCCGCGAGAGTGGGCCCGTCGATGAACAGCGTTGCCATCCACGGGCGTTCCGCCTCCGGATCGGCGTCCACGACGGGCGCGGTGAAGGCTCCGCTCACCCGGCGCGCCGCCGCGACCTCCTGCCGGAACCGGGCTCTGAACTCCGGGTCCGAGGCGTGGTTGACATGGATGACCTTGACGGCGAGCCGCAACCCGGAAGCGGAGGTGGCCAGATGGACCTCGCCCATACCGCCCGAGCCCAGGGCTGCTTCGAGCTGATAGCGACCGGCGTAATCCGGACGTTCCGCTTCCGGGGCCGACCCGGTGTTGCGCAGTGGTGGCACCGCCCACCCCCGTGTATTCGTGCGCGAGCGCGACTCACGGAGCCTAGTCGATGATGCGTGCGATCCAGCCATCGGTTGCTAGCCTGCGAAGCAGATCGTGCACCTTCAATGGGGGAGGACCGAATGGCAGTCGAAGAGGTTGAGAGCGCGGCGGAGGAAGCCGGAGAGACGGCGGTCGAGGCCGCGGTCGAGACGGCCGCGGCCACGCGCTATCCGATCGCGCCGGGCTATCGGGTGAACGTACGCAGCGGACCGGGTACGAACTACCGGCTCGTCCGGGTCCTCTCGTACGGAGCGACCGTGCCGATCAACTGTCAGAAGCCGGGAGAGTGGGTCACAGGCCCCTACGGCACCACCAATATCTGGGACAACATCGCCAACGGCCAGTACGTCTCCGACGCCTACGTACACACGGGCAGCGACGGCTACATCACCGTGCGCTGCACCTGATGCCCGGGGTGAACCGCGCACGGGGATAATCGTCCCGTGAGCGACCACCCGGAGCAGCACGCGCAGCCCGAAGCCACCACGACCGCGACGGCGACCACATCAGCGCCTGTGAACGGGGACGCGGACGACAGCGGTCGTGGCCGTGGTGGCCCGGAGCCCGAGGCCATCCGTTTCTTCGGTACGACCTGGGTCGGCCACGACGGCGGATACGCGGCCCGGCGTGTCGCGGTCGCCGTCGGCTCGCTCGCCACCGCCTTCGCCGCCTGCTTCGTCCTCCGCTTCGCCTACCAGGGCCTGGAGATCGCGGAAGTGGGCTCCTTCGTGGGCATGCTCGTCGTCGTGATGTTCGCGGTGTGCAGCGCCGTCGCTTTCCGCGGGACCTGGGAGGGCTTCGGCCGCCGCCCGGCCGACCTCGGCCGCGAGGAGTCCCTGCGCGGTCTCCGCGCGATCGGGTTCATCGGCTCGCTGGCCGCCTACTTCCTGCGCTCCCTCACCGAGGCCCCGGGCGAAGGGCTGCGCCGCCGCGAGTACGAGGCCGCCCTCGCCCAGTACGAGCGCCGCCGCACCGCCCGCACGGGCAACCCGGCCGCCCGCCGCGCCGCCAAGGGCGGGAAACGCAAGCGCGCGTAGAGCCATCGCGCTGGAGCCACCACGCGTAGAGCCATCGCGCCCTGGCCAGCAGGATGGGGCGTATGACCGAGCGAGCACTCTCCTTCGACGCCGTCGCCGACCAGTACGACATCTCCCGTCCCGGGTATCCGCCCGCGCTCTTCGACGCCGTCGAGGAACTGACCGGCCGGTCCCTCGGCGGCTCCCGAACCATCGATGTGGGCGCCGGCACCGGTATCGCCACCCGCCTGCTGCGTGAGCGCGGTGCCCATGTCGTCGCCGTCGAACCGGGGCCAGGCATGGCCGGTCGGCTCCACCGCGCGCTCCCGGAGGTCCCGCTCGTACGGGGCTACGGCGACGCCCTGCCCTTCGCCGACGGCAGCGCCGACCTCATCACCTACGCCCAGTCCTGGCACTGGACCGACCGGGACCGCTCCCTGCCCGAGGCGCTGCGCGTCCTCAGGCCCGGTGGCGCGCTCGCCCTCTGGTGGAATGTCTCGGACGCCGACGTGCCCTGGATCGCCGCCCAGGACTCCCGTATCCGCCAGTGGGCCGACGACGGCGCCCATGGCGCCCACGGCACCGCCCGAGGCCATCGCCATCTGCCCGACGGGCCGCGCTTCGAGGAGCGCCGAGTGCCCTGGACCCGGCGCGTCACGCTCGACACCCATCTCGACAATCTCGCCACCCACTCCGTCTTCCGGATGCTCGGTGAGAAGAGCACGGCCCGCTTCCTCGCCCAGGAGCGCGCGGAGCTGCTCACCGTCTTCCCGGACGGGCTGGTCGAGGAGGCATACGCCGTCGAACTGACCGTCACCCACCGCCCGCCCGCTCCGTCCGCCGCCTGACACCTCGCCCGTACCAGCGCCTCGCGTACCGCCACCCCACCTCCCGTACCGCCGCCCTGCCTGTACCGCCGCGCACCTTGACGGCGCGGTCTCCGGCACACAGTATTCATCACATGATGAATTCCACTGAGGCCGCCGCCATCCATGCGCGTGGCCTCACCGTCCGACGAGGCGACCGCACCGTCCTGCGCGGCCTCGGCTTCTCCGTACCTCCCGGCCAGATCACCGGACTGCTCGGCCCTTCCGGCTGCGGCAAGTCGACTCTGATGCGCGCCGTCGTCGGCACCCAGGCCAAGGTCACCGGCACTCTCGATGTCCTCGGCCGGTCCGCCGGCGACGCCGCGCTCCGCGCCCGGATCGGCTATGTCACCCAGGCGCCCTCCGTCTACGACGATCTGACGGTCCGGCAGAACCTGGACTACTTCGCCGCGGTGCTCGATCCGGGCCGCTCCCGCCGTACCGCCCGCCGCGAGACCGTCGCCCGTGCCATCGAGGACGTCGACCTCACCTCCCACGCCGACTCACTGGCCGGCCGGCTCTCCGGCGGCCAGCGGGGCCGGGTCTCCCTCGCCGTCGCCCTGCTCGGCGCTCCCGAACTCCTCGTCCTCGACGAACCGACCGTCGGCCTCGATCCCGTACTCCGCCGCGATCTGTGGGACCTCTTCCACCGCATCGCCGCCGAGCGCGCCGCGACGATCCTCGTCTCCTCCCATGTCATGGACGAAGCCGAACGCTGCCATCGGCTCCTCCTCATGCGCGAGGGCGAGATCCTCGCCGACGACACCCCGGACGCCCTGCGCACCCGTACGGACTCCGAGACAGTCGAAGCGGCCTTCCTCCATCTGGTCGACCAGGCCAACGCACTCCAGGAGAGCGCCCGATGAGCACCACGACTCCCTCCACGACGCCCGCCAAGGCCGGCACCGACACCGGGACCACAGACGGGACGGGCAGGACAGGCCGGACGGGCAGCACCACAGCGCCCGTCTCCGCCGCCCGCACCCTGGCCACCGCCGCCCGTGTGCTCCGTCAGCTACGGCACGACCCGCGCTCGATCGCGCTGATGATCCTCGTCCCGTGCGTGATGCTCTTCCTGCTCCGCCATGTCTTCGACGGCAGCCCGCGCACCTTCGACGCCATCGGCGCCTCGCTCCTCGGCATCTTCCCGCTCATCACGATGTTCCTGGTCACCTCGATCGCCACCCTGCGCGAACGCACCTCGGGCACCCTGGAACGCCTGCTCGCCATGCCGCTGGGCAAGGCCGACCTGATCACCGGCTACGCCCTCGCCTTCGGCCTCCTCGCCATCGTCCAGTCCGCCCTCGCCACCGGTCTCGCGGTCTGGGCCCTCGGGCTGGACGTCGTGGGATCCACCTGGCTCCTGCTTCTCGTCGCACTCCTCGACGCCCTGCTCGGCACGGCCCTCGGCCTCTTCGTCTCCGCCTTCGCCTCCTCCGAGTTCCAGGCGGTCCAGTTCATGCCCGCGGTGATTTTTCCCCAGCTCCTCCTCTGCGGTCTCTTCACTCCACGCCCGAACATGCAGCCCGTGCTCGAAGCGATCTCCAACGTCCTGCCCATGTCGTACGCCGTCGACGGTATGGACGAAGTCCTCCGCCACCCGGACATCACCGGCGATTTCGTACGTGACGTACTGATCGTCGCGGGCTGCGCCGTACTCGTCCTGGCCCTGGGCGCGGCCACACTCCGCCGCCGCACGGCATAGGAAACCGTCCATCGCGGGCTCGCCCGTCTCGGACGGCGACGCCGTACCGGGTACGGCCACGCCGTACCGTCCATCGGACACCTCACGCCCGCCTCCGAGCCCGGTGCGAGGATGGGAAGCGGACGACAGCACCACCCATCCCCACCGGCGAGGTGACCCCGAAATGCCCCAGACAGTCGCAGTCCTCGGCACCGGCAAGATCGGCGAGGCCCTGCTCAGCGGCATGATCCGGGCCGGCTGGCGACCGGCCGACCTGCTGGCCACCGCCCGCCGCGACGACCGCGCGGAAGAGCTGCGCAACCGCTACGGCGTCGAGACCGTCACCAACGCCGACGCCGCCAAGCGCGCCGACATCCTCATCCTCGCCGTCAAGCCCCAGGACATGGGCAAGCTCCTCGACGAACTCACTCCTCATGTCACCGCCGACCGCCTGATCATCAGCGCCGCCGCCGGTATCACCACCGCCTTCATCGAGGAACGCCTGGCCTCCGGCACTCCTGTTGTACGCGTCATGCCCAATACACCGGTGCTGGTCGATGAGGGCATGTCCGTCATCTCCGCCGGCAGCCATGCCCTCGCCGTACATCTCGCCCACGCCGAGGAGATCTTCGGCGGCGTCGGCAAGACACTCCGCGTCCCGGAGTCCCAGCAGGACGCCGCCACAGCCCTCTCCGGCTCGGGCCCGGCCTACTTCTACTTCCTGGTCGAGGCCATGACCGACGCCGGCATCCTCCTCGGCCTGCCCCGCGCCCAGGCCCACGACCTGATCGTGCAGTCCGCCCTGGGCGCCGCCGTCATGCTGCGCGACAGCGGCGAGCATCCGGTGAAGCTCCGCGAGGCCGTGACCTCTCCAGCCGGCACCACCATCAACGCCATCCGGGAGCTGGAGAACCACGGCGTACGCGCGGCCCTCATCGCCGCCATCGAGGCGGCCCGTGACCGCAGCCGCGCCCTGGCCTCGGGCACCGGCTGACCCTCGCACCGGTGTCCCTGCCCACCCGAACGGCTCATGAGCGCATACGTATCCGTCGGCGGCCGTTCAGACGGCCCACCACTGAAGAGGACGCATATGCGTTGTCATGGCCCCGGAGCAGCGGCCGACTCACGAAGTTGACATGCCAAACACCGATCCGTAATGTTCTTCGGGCTGTCCGACGTGAGCACCGGTCCAGGTCGGTCCCCGGACGGTCATTCCGCAGGACTCATTACAAGCACGCGACGGCTCGTCGCATTGCTTTGCGTGTGCCTTCGCGAAATGAGGAATCCGCGTTCGAAGGAACGCGACACCCCGATTAGCGTCGGGGCCTGGGATTCCGCTAAAGTCTCACTCGTCGGAACGGCCGAAGGGCCGGGAAGGCAGCCCACTCCGACTGGGAATCAGGCCCGAAA
>NZ_FMDK01001285.1 GCF_900091995.1 Streptomyces sp. MnatMP-M17 | reverse complement strand
TCAGGCTCCGGTCGTCCGACGACTTCGACGTGCCCGTGCGGCTGGCCCCGACGCGCAGCGTGGTGGCCCTGGCGGTCACCGTCGTGCTGCTCGCCGCCGGCGCCGTGTGGTCCTTCGCGGGAAGCCTGCCGCGCACGATGCGCGCGCCGGGGGTCCTCACCCACACCGACGGCAGCTTCTTCCTGCACAGTCCGGTGCCGGGGCGGATCGAGCGGGTCGACGTGGTGGAGGGCGTCCTCTTCCCGAAGGGCACGGTGCTGTTCACCGTTCGGAACGACACCGGTGAGCATCCAGTGCGCTCCGCCGTCGCGGGCCGGGTGACGTCGCTGCTGGCGGCCACCGGGGCGACCGTGACGCCGAAGGACGAACTGGCTGTGGTGGAACGCGTCGCCGGAGCCGGCGATCCGCTGATCGCCGTGGTCTACGTACCGGCGCCGGACGCCGTCCACATCCACCCCGGCACGGCCGCGGACTTGGAGGTGGAGACCGTGTCCGCCCAGCGCTACGGGGTGCTGCGCGGCACCGTCGTCTCCGTGGGCCGCTTCCCGCAGACCCCCGAGCAGATCACGGCGTTCCTCGCGGACCCGCTGCTCGGCCGCGAACTGACCGCGCAGGGGGAGCCGGTCGCCGTGACCGTACGGCTCGCTCCCGCTCCGACCGCCAGCGGGTTCCGCTGGTCGACGGGGGAGGGACCCCCCTACCGGATCGACTCGCGCCTCGTCGCGGCCGTCGACCTCCACCTGCCCCCTGTCCGGCCGATTACTTGGATGGTGTCCTGAGTGCCGCCGGTCCCTGCCAGCCGTGCCGACGGCGGACTGAGCCACGCCACCGCACCCGGTGGCCCGCGTGGACGGCGTCCGCGACCCGCGCACCGTAGGGTGCGTACCCCCGTCGTGCAGCAGATGGAGGCCACCGAGTGCGGGGCCGCCGCCCTGGCCGTCGTGCTCGCGCACCATCGTCGTTTCGTGCCGCTGGAGGAGCTGCGCGTGGCGTGCGGGATCTCCCGGGACGGGGCGAAGGCCTCCAGCGTCCTCAAGGCGGCCCGACGGTACGGCATGGACGCCGAGGGCCTGCGCCTGGACCCGGAAGCCCTCGCCACGGCGGCGCCGCCGCTGGTGCTGTTCTGGGAGTTCAACCACTTCCTCGTCTTCGAGGGCTGCGGCAGGCGGTTCGGCCGCGAGGTCGTCCACCTCAACGACCCCGCGCGCGGACGCCGGGTGGTCTCGGCCGAAGAGTTCGGCGACAGCTTCACCGGTGTCGCGCTGCGCATACGGCCCGGCGCCGGATTCCGTCCAGGGGGGCGCCGGCCCGGCCCGCTGGAGGGAGTCGCCGCCCACCTGCGGGGCGCCTTGTGGCCCCTGGCGCTGAGCGTGGTCAGCGGTCTGCTGCTGACCTTCGCGGCCCTGGCGACGGCGGGCTTCACCCGTGCCTTCGTGGACACCCTGCTGCAGGGCCAGGGCGACTCGGTCCTGCCGGCGCTCTTCTCGATGATGGGCGCAGCGATCCTGGCCGTGCTGGTGCTGACCGTGGTGCGTCAGTCGCTGCTGCTCAGGGTCAGGATCGTCAGCGGCACCCGGAACAGCGCCCGGCTGCTGCGGCATCTGCTCGCGCTGCCCGTCGCCTTCGTCGCCCAGCGCAGCACGGCCGACCTCACCCGCCGGCTGTCGTCCGTCGACGGCGTCGCCCTGATGCTGACCACCGATCTGGTCGGTGTCGTGGTGAACGCGGCGGCCGTGGTCGTCTACACCTGCCTCCTGCTGACGTACAGCCTTCCGCTGACGGTGCTGACCGTGGTGCTGTCCCTGCTGAATGTCGTCGCCGTCCGGTACGCGGCGCTGGGCCGCGCCGGCCGGGCCGGACGGCTGGCCACGGACGAGACGAAGCTGTTCACCGCCTCCGTCACCGGGCTGCGGCTCATCGAGCCCGTCAAGGCGAGCGGGGCGGAGGACGAGCACTTCCGGACCTGGGCCTCGGCACTGGCGAAGGTGGTGAGCGGCCGTCAGGACGTGGGCGGCCTCGACGTGCTGCTGGCGGTGACCGCCCCGGCCCTGGCCGCGGTCAACAGCGCGGGAATCCTGCTGATCGGCGGACTGCAGGCGGCCCATGGGCAGATGACCGTCGGCGCCCTGGCCGCGGTCCAGATGCTGGTCACCGCGTTCACCACACCGGTCATCGGGCTCACCGCCACGGCGGGCCGCATCCAGGACTTCGGCATCCAGCTTGCCCGGCTGCGCGACGTGGAGACCTTCCCGTCCGACGAGGACCGTCAGCCGCCGACCGGCGAGAGGCCGCGGCGGCTCGTCGGACATCTGGCGCTGGAGCACGTGACATTCGGCTACAACCCGACCGCGCCCCCGCTGCTGAGCGACCTGTCGCTGAGCGTCGGCCCCGGCGAGCAGGTCGCCCTGGTAGGGGGCTCCGGCAGCGGCAAGTCCACGGTGTCGCGGCTGATCGCGGGACTTCACCGGCCGTGGGACGGCTCGATCATGATCGACGGCGTCCGGCGCGACCTCATCCCGGGTCCGGTGCTGGCCATGTCGGTGGCCTTCGTGGACCAGGACGTCGTCCTCTTCCACGGCACGGTGAAGCAGAACGTCACCCTCTGGGACCCGACGGTCTCCGACGAGGACGTGGTGGCCGCCCTGCGCGACGCCGCGGTGTACGAGGTCGTCGCGGCACGCCCCGGCGGGATCCACAGCCTCGTCGAGGAGGACGGCCGCAACTTCTCCGGCGGCCAGGCGCAACGCCTCGAGATAGCCCGCGCGCTGGTGCGCAACCCGGCCCTGCTGGTGCTGGACGAGGCCACGAGCGCGCTGGACGCCGAGATCGAGCACACCGTCACCGACAACATCAGGCGCCGCGGCTGCGCCCTCGTGGTCGTGGCGCACCGGCTCAGCACGGTCCGCGACAGCGACGAGATCGTCGTGCTCGACCGGGGCCGGGTCGGCGAACGCGGCACGCACGAGCGGCTGCTCGCGGCCGGCGGGCGCTACCACGACTTGGTCAAGAGGGCCTGACATGGTGCTGGACGCCGGTCCCGGCTTCGCGCACGGCCTCGCGGGACTCGGGCGCGAGGCCGGCTCCCCAGGGCCCCGGCTGCGGCCGGAGCCGGGGATGCTGTGGCTCGTCGTGGACGGTGAGGCGGACGCCTTCGCGGTCGGCGGCCCGGACGGGACCGGCCGGTGGCACGCGCTCGGCCGGCTG
>NZ_FMDK01000407.1 GCF_900091995.1 Streptomyces sp. MnatMP-M17 | reverse complement strand
TACGGCGGGCCGCCTCCGCGTCGATCGCCTCCATGTCCAGCTCGGCGGGCGGCACGATCTCCAGGTCGACACCGTCGTTGATCCAGCGGGTCCGCACCCCGATGGAGTTGAGCACCTCCAGGAGCCGGAACACCTCCTCGATGCGCGCCACCCGGCGCAGTACCGTACGACCCTTGTTCAGCAGCGAGCCGCAGAGCAGTGCCACACACGCGTTCTTGCTCGTCTTGACATCGATGGCCCCGGAGAGCCGGCGCCCGCCGACCACCCGCAGATGCATGGGCCCGGCATAGCCGAGCGACACGATTTCACTGTCGAGCGCCTCACCGATGCGCGCGATCATCTCAAGGCTGATGTTCTGGTTACCGCGCTCGATGCGGTTCACCGCGCTCTGGCTGGTGGCCAGGGCGTCGGCGAGCTGGGTCTGTGTCCAGCCCCGGTGCTGGCGCGCGTCTCGGATGAGCTTGCCGATGCGTACGAGGTAGTCGTCTGCCATAGGGGCAGGTTATCTCAGTTGTGAGATAAGAGTGATACTGGGGCGTGCCGTTGGAGTGACGGCCACCCGGGTGTATCCGGACTGGCCATAGAGCCGGGAAATCCCTCGGATTCCTCCTGAGGACGACCCGGACAGCCCAGAGGACGGACCTCAGGGCAGGCCTGGCGGACAGCCCGGACCTATGTCCGGGCCGGCCACCCATGTCCGATCCTGTGCACCTGGGGGCCGTCCCGGCAACCGCTGCGCCGCTGTACGGGTGAGCCGTACGGGCGAGCTGTACGGACGAGCCGTACGGGTGGTCAGACGAGCTTCACTCCGGGCCGGCCCGCCTCGGTCACATAGGAGACACGGGTCGAGACGGGAGCGCCGGGAGTGGTCACATACGGAAGCACCCGGAAGTCGGCGCGGCAGGTCTTCGGAGTCAGTGAGCAACGGACGTATCCGCGCTGGAAGTTGGTGAACTTGATATGGGAGTTGGCCGCGAGCAGATTCGCTCCCGAGGGATCCAGATCCATACCGTCCTTGCCGGTCGCGATCGAACTGCCGACGAATTCGACACCGACCGTCGGTGAGTCCGGATCGTCGTAGTTCCGCTTGAGATCGGCGGCGAGATGGCGGTGCATATCGCCGGTCAGTACGACGGGATTGTTCACGTCGCGGTCCGTGAACTGCTGGAAGAGCCGTTGGCGCGAGGCCGCGTAACCGTCCCAGAAGTCCATGACGAACGACTGGCCGGGACCCGGATCGGTGTCCACCTGGCCGACGGGAATCTGCTGAGGGATGAGATTCCAGGTCGCGTCGGAGCGCCCGAGGCCGCGGTAGAGCCATCGCTCCTGCTCCGCGCCGAGAATGCTGCGCTCGGGCAGCAGCCGTTCGGCGCAGCCGCTCCTGGTGCCGTCGCCGCACGGCTGGTCGTCACGGAAGAGCCGGGTGTCGAGGATATGGAACGTGGCCATCCGGCCGTACCGCAGACTCCGGTACATACGGGCGTCGAAGCCTCGCGGCTTGTTCGGCAGCCGCAGCGGAAGGTGCTCGTAGTACGCCTGGAAGCCCGCCGCGGCCCGTGCGCGGAAGACCGCCGGATCCTGGTCGGCCTCGTTGTCCAGCTTGGAGATGTCGCGCGCCCAGTTGTCCTCCACCTCGTGGTCGTCCCAGACGACGGCCCACGGATGGGCCTGATGGGCGGCGATGAGATCGGGATCGAAGCGGTGCAGCGCGTGCCGGTTGCGGTACTGGGTGAGATCCATCGGCTCGGGCCGCAGTTCGGCGGCCACCGGGACCTTCCGTACTCCGCCCATCGCGTCGATCGGGTTCTCGTAGATGTAGTCCCCGAGATGGAGGACGAGGTCGACGTCCTCCTCGGCGAGATGCCGGTACGCGGTGTAGAAGCCCTCGAACCACGCCTGGCAGGACGCGAAGGCGAAGTTCAGGACCTTGGGACGGCTGAACGGGGGAGGCGCGGTACGGGTACGGCCCACCGGGCTGACGACTCCGCCGGCCCGGAAACGGTAGTAGTACTGACGCCCCGCCAGCAGGCCCGAGACCTCGACATGGACGGAGTGGGCGAGTTCGGCCACCGCGCGGGTCCGCCCTCGGCGGACGACATGGCGGAAGCGTTCGTCGAGGGCCACCTCCCAGTGGACGTCCACGGGATACGGCGCCATCCCGCCGGTGCCGTCGGGAGCGAGCGGATGCGGTGCGAGCCGGGTCCACAGTACGAAACCGTCCGGCCAGGGATCGCCGGACGCGACGCCCAGGGTGAATGGGTCCTCGCGGAACCGCTCCGCGGCCTTGGCGTCGGTGGCCGACAGTCCGCTCGCGGCGAGTGCCAGCGCGGCGGTGCCGGCGCCGAGCACCGCCCGTCTCTCCAGGCCTCTGATGCCGCCGGTTCCACTGTTCATTCTCATGAAGGCTGGTCCGTTCGTCGTGCGCGATCCCGCCCGCCCGAGGGCGGAATCCCGCGTGATTTAACGTCCGTTCATGTGGTAATCACACGGTGACTATCACACGGGGATCGTGGGCCACAAGGGCACCCGCCGTGGGGGTGCAATGCCCGGCGCGACGCTTGTCCCGGGCGCCCTGTATGAGGAGTTCGGTCACGCTATGAGATGGGTGGTCGAGCGCGTCGGTAACACTCTTGACACCTCTCGCGGGGGGCTCATAGTCTCCACGCCACAGAATTCACGTTAGATTTCACATTCAAAGATGGTCGTCTTCACGGCAGACAGGTGACGACGAGCGGACGAACGGACGAACAGCCGACGGCGCCGCGCCGCTCCCGGCGCGCAGGAAGGACATGCTCGTGTCCCTGCGGCCCTATGCCCTGCGATGTGACCACCGCACCACTCCGCTGGGAATCGACGAGCCCGCGCCGCTGCTCTCCTGGCGTCTGATGTCCGATCACCAGGGTGATGATCCGACCGCCTATCGGATCCGGGTCGCGGAACGGCCGGAGGATCTGGACGACGGCGGCCGGGCCCGCTGGGACTCGGGCCGGGTCGACGATCCGGACGCGATCGGCGCGCTGTACGAGGGACCCGCGCTCCGGGCCCGTACGCGCTACCACTGGCGGGTCGCCGTATGGCCGGGCGGTACGGCGGAACCGGCGGAGGCCACCTCCTGGTTCGAGACGGGAATGTCCGTCACGGCGTCAGGAGTACGGTCGGCGCCGCCGGTCACGTCGCTGGGCGTTCCGTCGTCCGACGCGCCGTTGTCCGATGTGCCGTTACCGGATGTACCGTCAGGCACCGGCCCCTGGCGGGCCTCCTGGATCGCCCACGATCCCGATCCCATCGACGTCATGGACGCGCCCACCGAGGGCGAGCGCGCCCTGGACGACCACGGTCTCGCGCCCTGCCCGCTCTTCCGCCGTACCTTCGCCTCCGCCGCCGCAACGCACGCCCGTCTCTATGTCAGCGCACGCGGGCTCTACGAGGTCCGGCTCAACGGGACCCGTGTCGGCGACGCGGAACTCGCGCCCGGCTGGACCGACTACAGCCGCCGGATCCAGTACCAGACGTACGACGTGACGGAGCTGATCCGGTCCGGCGAGAACGTCCTCGCGGCGACCGTCGCCGACGGCTGGTGGAGCGGATTCGTCGGCTTCGAACCACGCAGGGCCGGAGCCCACTACGGCTCACATCCTCAGTTTCTCGCCGAGCTGCATCTCACCGACACGGACGGCCGAACCACGACGATCGTCACCGATGACATCTGGCGCACCCACACAGGGGCGATCCGCCATGCCGATCTGCTCATGGGCGAGTGCCACGATCTGCGGTACGCGGCCGACGGCTGGGGGCTGCCCGGCTTCGACTCCTCCGACTGGTCACCGGCGCTGATCGCGGACACCGGCCACCAGCTGCTCGTGGCCTCCGTGGACGAACCCGTACGGGTGACGGCCGAACTGCGCCCGCGTTCCATCACCCGCCTCCGCGACGGTGTCCATGTGGTCGACTTCGGTCAGAACCTGGCAGGCCGGTTACGGCTCCGCGTCGACGGACTGGCCTCCGGCGCTCGTGTGGTCGTACGCCATGCCGAGGCGCTGGACGAGACGGGCGGGCTCTATACGGCGAATCTGCGCACCGCCGCCGCCACGGACGTCCTGATCGGCGACGGCCGTACACCCGTCGTCTTCGAGCCGCGCTTCACCTACCACGGCTTCCGGTACGCGGAGATCAGCGGAGTCGCCCGGCTCGGCGCCGACGATGTGGTCGCCGTCGCACTGCACTCCGACACGCCGTGGACCGGTGAGTTCGACTGCTCGGATCCCGGGATCCGGCGGCTGTACGACTGTGTGGGCTGGGGACAGCGTTCCAACTTCGTCAGTGTGCCGACCGACTGTCCGCAGCGCGACGAGCGGCTCGGCTGGCTCGCCGACGCACAGGTCTTCCTTCCCACCGCCGCGCTCAACGCCGATGTCGCCGCGTTCTTCACCAAGTGGCTGCGCGATGTGGACGATGCCCGCACGCCGGACGGCGGCTTCACCAATGTCGCGCCGCGCCTCGTCGGAGTCGCCGACGAAGGCGCTCCGGGCTGGGGCGATGGCGGTGTGATCATCCCTTGGCATCTCTACCGTACGTATGACGATCCGCGTTTCCTCTCCCGTGCGCTGCCCGGTATGCGCGCCTGGGTCGATCTGATCCACCGCCACAACCCGGATCTGATCTGGCGCCGGCGTGTGGGCCCGCACTTCTCCGACTGGCTCGCGCCCGGCACTCCCACTCCGCGCGATGTCATCGCCACCGCCTACTTCGCGCACAGCGCCCGTCTCACCGCGCGGGCCGCCGACGCCCTGGGACAGCGGGATGTCGCGCGCCACTACCACCGGCTGGCCGCCGACATCCGCGAAGTCTTCGTCGAACGGTTCGTCACCACCGCGGACGACGGCGCCACCGTACGCCTCGCGGGCGACACCCAGACCGGCTATCTCATCGCGCTCGCCTTCGGCCTGCTGCCCGAGGACGGCGTAGCCGCCGCCGCGCACCGGCTGGCGGAACTGATCGGGACCGCAGGGCCCGCACTCCAGACCGGCTTTCTCGGTGTCGCGCTCGCCGCGCCCGTGCTGGACGCGTACGGACGGGACGATCTCGCCCATGCGCTGCTGCGCCGTACGGAGGTGCCCTCCTGGCTGTTTCCGCTGCGCCATGGCGCCACCACCATCTGGGAACGCTGGGACGGCTGGACTCCGGAGACGGGATTCCGTGCGCCGTCCATGAACTCGTTCAACCACTACGCGCTCGGCTCGATCGGCGAGTGGCTCTACCGCGGTGTCGCGGGCCTCGACCAGAGCGCGGACTCCACCGGATACCGGAAGCTGAGCATCCGCCCTCGTCCCGGCGATCTCACGCACGCGAGCGCCCGCTACGAATCCGTACGCGGCACGGTCGCGGTGGACTGGCGGCGCGACGGCGACCGGCTCGATCTCGGTGTGCAGGTGCCGCCCGGAGCAACCGCCGAGGTCCGTGTGCCCACCAGCGAGCCGGGCTCGGTCCGGGCGTCGGGCGCGGAGTCGGCGGACGGCGGCGACGGCAGTGACCGAGGCCCTGGGTACGACCACATCTCGCTGGTGGCGACCGGGTCCGACCATGCCGTCTACCGCGTCGCTTCCGGCCGCTACCGCTTCACCGCAGTCCTTCCACCGGTCCAGGTTCCGGCTGCGGCTGCGGCTCCGGCGAACCGGCCCTCGGTCACCGCACGCGTGCGCACCACGAGCCGACGCCCACCAAGCCCGGCGGCGCCGTCGTTCGCCGGCTCCCACGAGGAGGACGCACCATGACCATGGGTTCTCATACGGCCGGCGGCACGGATACAAGCACAGGGATGGGTACGATCAGCCGCCGGGGCTTCCTTCGTATCGGCAGTGGCGCCGCCGCCCTCGCCGCGCTTCCTCCGGTCCTCACCGCCTGCTCCGGTTCAGGCAGCGGCGGCTCGGGACAGATCCGTATCGTCGGCGTCGCCGACCAGCAGAAGCCGATAGCCGAACTGCTCGCCGAGTACCGCAAGAGCCGTCCGGACGACCGCTTCAGCACCTCCTTCGCGCCCACCGACCAGGTGCAGACCGTCGTACGCACCCAGCTCGCCGGCGGCAACGCGCCCGATGTCCATGTGCTGTTCCCGGGCAGCGGCAGCGCGATGTCCATGGTCGAGCTGGCCAAGGCCGGGCTCCTCACCGACCTCGGCGACCAGAAGTGGACCGAGGGCATCCCCAAGAATTTCGACGCCGCCTACCGGTACGAGGGCAAGACGTATCTGTATTCGGCGGGCAGCAGCGTCATAGGGGCCATCTACAACAAGAAGGTCTTCGCGGAGGCCGGCGTACGGCCGCCCGGAACATGGGCCGGACTGCTCGATGTCTGCGCCAGGCTCAAGGCCCGGGGTGTGGTGCCGATCGCACTCGGCACCCAGACGGCCTGGGTCACCCAGCTCATCACCTACGCGCTGGTCCCCAACGCCGTCTACGCCAAGAACGCCGGTTTCGACCGCGAGATGGCGGCCGGGCGCGCCACCTTCGCCGACTCGGGCTGGGCCGACGCGATGGGCAAGTACCAGGAGCTCCAGCGCCGGGGCTTCTTCAACGACAATCCCAACGGCACCACCTATGAACAGCAGACCGCGCTGGTCGCGAGCGGCAAGGCGGCCATGGCCGTCCAGGTGTCCGCCGTCCTCGCCAACTTCCGCGCCGCCGCCGCGTCGCCCGACGACCTGGGCATGTTTCCCTTCCCCGGCGGCGACGATCCCGACCGGCTGTGGATTCCCGCGGGCATCGTCGTCGGTCTCGGTGTCGCCGCGCACGCCAAGAACACCGCCAGGGCCAAGGAGTTCATCGCCTTCCTCGGACAGCAGGAGAACATCGACCGCTGGGCCACGGCGGTCTCGGCCATCCCGTTCAAACGCGGTCCGGCCACGAAGATCGATCCCGTACTGGACGAGTTCCTGCCCATCATCGACGCCAACCGCGCCGTGCCGTTCATGGACCAGAGCTGGCCCAACGCCGAGGTGCAGCCCGCCCACTTCGCGGCCGTACAGGACATGCTCGCGGGCAAGAAGGACGTCAAGGGCGCGCTGGGACAGATGGACAAGGCCTACGGGAAGAAGTCGTGAACTCCCTTCCCGAGGGCACCACTTCGGGCCCCGGCACCACCAGCTCGGACACGGTCACGGGCGTGAGCACGGGCACGGGCACGGTCGCCAAGGCAGGGCGCCCGGGCCGGGCCCGTCCGCCGCGGCCTCCGCTCCCGCGCCGGGCCCGTCGCGATCCCACCGTCCCGCCGTGGATCTTCGTCGTCCCGGCGCTCGCCGTGTACGCGGTCGTCGTGCTCTACCCGAGCCTCGCCGGTGTGCTCTACGCGTTCACCGACTGGTCGGGCGTCGGTGCCTTCTCCTTCGTCGGCCTGGACAACTTCCGTACGCTGCTGGACGACGACCGGGCCCTGGAGTCGGTCGGAAACACGCTGCTGCTGACCCTCGCCGTGGTCGTCGTCCAGAACGGCATCGGTCTGCTGCTCGCGCTCGGAGTCAACGCCGAGATCAGATCCCGGTCGCTGCTGCGTGTCATCTTCTTCGCTCCGGCCGTCGTCAGCCCGGTCATGGTCGCGTTCCTGTGGAAGTACGTCTACAACCCGGACAACGGCGCCGGTCTCAACGCCATCCTCGGCGCCGTCGGCCTCGACGCTCTGCGCCAGGACTGGCTGGGCGATCCCTCGCTCGCGCTCTGGTCCGTGGCCGCGATGGTCGTATGGCAGTACGCGGGCTACTCGATGGTGGTCTTCCTCGCCGGGCTCCAGGGCGTGCCCGCCGAACTCCACGAGGCCGCCAGAATCGACGGCGCGGGCACCTGGCAGCGCTTCCGCTATGTCACCTGGCCGCTGCTGGCCCCGGCGCTGACCATCAATCTCATGCTGTCCACCATCGGCGGACTCAAGCTCTTCGACCAGGTCTACGCCGCCACCAACGGCGGTCCCGGCACAGCGAGCGAGACGCTGTCGACCGTGCTGTACAAAGAGGCCTTCGTCTTCGGCAAGTTCGGCTACAGCACCGCCGTCGCCCTTGTCCTCGCGCTCTTCGTCGCCGCCGTCTCCCTGGTCCAGCTCCGCTATCTGCGCGCCCGGGAGGTCACCGCGTGAGCACCACCGCGTCCGTGAGCACCACCGCGTCCCGGCGCCGCGGCTATGGGCGCTACGGCCTCGAACTGGTCATGGCCGCCGCCGCCGTTGTCTTCCTCTTCCCTGTGTACGCCCTGGTCGGCCTGGCGATGAAGGACCCGCGCCAGATCGCCGAGTCGCCGCTCTCGCCGCCGCTCCCGCCGACCTTCGCCAACTTCGGCAACGCATGGTCCTCCGCGTCCCTCGGCCCGGCCCTGGTCAGCAGCACGGTCATCACCGTCGCCGGCCTGCTGCTGCTCATCGCCCTCGGCTCCACGGGCGCGTACTATCTCGCGCGCCGCGCCCGAGGACTCGGCTACGGGCTCTACATCCTCTTCCTGCTGGGCATCGTGCTGCCCTTCCAGCTCGGGATGATCCCGCTGTACAAACTGGTCGACAGCCTCGGCTGGCTCGGCACGTACCAGGGCATGGTGCTCTTCTACACGGGCATCCAGCTGCCGTTCACCGTCTTCCTCTACACCGGTTTCATCCGCGCCCTGCCGCCGGACTACGCGCAGGCCGCGCTCATCGACGGCTGCGACCACCGCCAGGCGTTCACCAGGATCGTCTTCCCGCTGCTGCGGCCGATCACCGGCACCGTGATCATCCTGAACGCCGTCTTCATCTGGAACGACTTCTTCACTCCGCTGCTCTACCTGGGCGGTTCGGGCAAGGAGACCGTCCCTGTGGGCGTGTTCTCGTTCGTCGGCCAGTACGTCTCGGACTACGGTCTCGTCTTCGCGGGTCTGGTCCTGGCTGCGCTGCCCATTCTGGTGGTCTTCCTGCTGCTCCAGCGTTATGTGATCAAGGGTTTCGCGGGCGGACTCAAGGGCTGAGCGCGCACGGGGGTCGAGTGCCCGGAGTTCCAGGGGACGGGGGCTTTCAAGGGATCGAGATCGAGGACAGGTTCATGGTGTACGGAAAGCTTCCCGCGGACATCGAGGCGGTCCTGGCCGGACCGCCTCGCGCCTTCTCGCCCACCGCCATCTGGTGGTGGAGCGGTGAACGGCTCGACCGGGCGCGGCTCCGCGCCCAGCTCGAACGCTTCGCGGAGGGCGGCGTGTTCAACCTCGTGCTCCTCAATCTCGCGCCGTCCGGGCCGCTGTTCGGCGCCGACGCCGACGATCCGCCGTTCATGTCCGAGGAGTGGTGGAGCCTGCTCGAAGGCGTCTGCGACGACGCGCACACGCTCGGTGTACGCCTCTGGTTCTACGACCAACTCGGCTTCTCCGGCGCCGATCTCCAGGCGCGGCTCGTCGACGAGGAACCGGTCTGCGCGGGCCGCCGGCTCGAACGCGTCCGTACGGATGTCGAGGTCGGGACCGAGAGGGACGGCGCCGGAGAGCTGCACTGCCCGGCGCACGGACAGCCTCTCGCGGCCGGCGCCGTACGGCTCGACGGCGACGGCCGGTGTACGGGACCCACGGTCCCGCTCGCCGTGGACGGGCGGGCCG
>NZ_FMDK01000031.1 GCF_900091995.1 Streptomyces sp. MnatMP-M17 | reverse complement strand
TGCCGGGCCGCTTCGACGGCAGTTCGGCCGGTGTGCTGGCGGGCTGGTCGCTGACGGCCGTCGGGCTGGCCCTGGCCGGTCCCGGCATCACGTATCTCTGCGGCCGGCTGCTCCAGACCATGCGTCCCGGCGCGATCCGGCTGCTGGCGGGCCGCACGCTGATGGCCGAGGCCCGTGGGATCGGCCGTCCGCTCGGCGTCGTGTGCGCGGTGCTCTCGGGCGTGTTCGCCGCCAACTCCCTCTACGGACCTCGTGACGAGCCTCCCTTCGGCCCGCTCACCAGCCTCGGCGCGGCCCTGGTCATCGGCTGTACGGCGGCCACACTGCTGACGGCCGCGGTGGAGACGCGGCAGGCCCGGGTGCCCACCACCACGACTCTGCACCATCTGGGCGCCCACGCCGGGCTGCTTCGTACGGCGGCGGCGGTACGGGCGACCGCGATCCTGGCGATCTTCGCGCCGCTGACCTGGATGGTGGCGGCCCTGGCGGCGGTTCCGCTGACGACATAGGCCAGAAGCCGCCCGCCGTTCGGGAGTGGGCGGGACTGTGTGCCGGAAGTGTGCGGGGCCGGGAATGTGCGGGGCCGAGGATCAACTCCTCGGCCCCGCAGCCGTTTTCACTCCGCGTCGCCGCAGGCTCGGGCCGATCGGGCGTACAGCGTCACCTGCGCTCCTCGGACCCGCTCCCGCGCGCATGCGTGAAAGTACATACGGAGCACCGCGCGCTTCACCGCTTCCTGCGGCACGGCGTCCTCCGGCTCGCCCTGCGGATCGCTCAGCACCACGATGCGCGGTGTGGACAGCATCCGTGCGCGGATCCGCGCGGCGGACATCTCCTCGCCCTGGAGAGAACCGGACGCGGCCGGGCTCTCTTCGAGGGCCAGATCGTCCAGGGAGTCGAATGGACCGGTGGAGGAGAGCTTCCACTCACGGCGCCGCGCGGGTGTGAATATCAGCCCGTCCCCATCGGCGGAGACTTCTTCGACCGCCTTCCCTATGGCCGTCAGATCGTCCTTGCGGCTCTCGGGCGTCCGCAACTGTGAGCCGACAGGGACAAGAACGAGCGCGAGTACGGCGAACAGCCCGGCCGCAGCCCCGACACGGGCGGTGGGACGGTGGGTGCTTTCGGCGCCGGTCCACCGATTCGACCTCAACAGCCGGTCCAGCGTGGTGCCGAGCAGCAGCGCGATGCCCAGATTGGTGAAGAGGACATACCGGTCGACGTACATGGACGCGTAGAGGGAGCCGAGCAGCAGAACGGCGGTCGGGATCACGGCAAGAGGAAGCCCGACGCGCAGCACGGCGGTATTTCCCGTGCCCGTGCCCGTGCCCCTGCCCCTGCCCGTGTCCCTGCCCAGATATCCGGCGCAGGCCAGGGAGACAAGCGCCCAGCCCGCGATCTCCCACCACTTCCACGCCTTGGGCCAGCCGATCCAGGAGACCTGGTCGGACTGCCCCATGCTGAAGAGGATCAGCGGAAGCGATCCCACGAACGCGAGGCCGGCCGCGATGCGCCAGGCCCGTACGTTCCTCGGCGCGGGACGGATGACAGCGACCGACACACCGTGCGCGAGCAGCGCGAGTACGGCGAACTCATGCAGCCAGATCGCTGTCAGGCTCACCAGCGAGTAGAGCGCCCAGTGCGTGCCGGACGGTCTGTCGAGCGAACGGACCAGAAGGTAGGTGGAACACGCGACGAGCGCGCACACCATCGCATAGGAGCGCCCTTCCTGCGCGTACATCTGGATGTCCGGAACAAGGGCGAAGACCACTCCGCTGAGCACTCCCGCCCGTACTCCGGCCAGTCGGTGGGCGATGAGCCCGACAAAGGCCGCCGCCAGCGCTATGGCGAGTACGGAGGGCATCCGAAGCGTGAGCAGACCGCCGTCCCAGACTCCGTACAGAGCGTGCATGAAGAAGTAGTAGAGCCCGTGTACGGCGTCGGCGTGATGCAGCAGCCGCCAGATCTCGGAAAGACTCCTGTGCGCCACCTGATAGGTCACGGACTCGTCGCGCCACATGGTGCCGTCGCGCGTGATACCCCACATGCCGAGGGCGAAGGCGGCTGCCGCGGGTATCAGCCCGGCGGCCGGCCGGTCGCGTCCGGGATGTCCGGATATCCGCGAGGGCGATTCGCCGTCAGGGCTCTCTGCTGCCGCGGTCTCGGCCACGGCCGTCTCCTGCAGTTCGATGCCTGACCCCCTCAGCGGATGGAGCGGCCCTTGAGGGCGGCTCCGGACCGTCCCGGCACGGAGGAGCCACGCTACTCGACGCACGGTTGCCGCACCCGGAAAGCCCGGTGCCGCGCGCTCCGGCACCTCGCCCTCACACGCTCCGACACCACGCCCTACGACTGCCGCCGAAGCTCCGTGTCACGGTCGGGCAGCACCACCACCTCCTCCGCGGCGAACACCACTCCCACCACCGCGCCCTCCCGTGGCGCGTCCCTGAGCCCGCACTCGGCCTCAAGAACCGGTCCGCCGCCGGAGGACGCGTCGGGCCGCAGCAGCACCGCGACCCGGCTGCCACGGAACGTACGCGCCTCGACCGTGCAGCGCAGTCCGTCGCCGGGCTCGACCAGCCGTACACCGGCCGGCCTCACCAGCACCGACCGCTCTCCTGGCGCCGATCCTTCAGGCACCGGGATCTTTCCCCAGACCGTATCGGCGGCCTCGCCGCTCACCGTCGCGTCCACGACATTGTCGAAGCCCAGGAAGCGCGCCACGAACGCCGAGGCGGGCCGCTGCCAGACCGCCACCGGTGTGCCGGTCTGGGCGACGCGCCCGTCCCGCATCACCACGACGCGGTCGGCGAGCGCGAACGCCTCGCCCTGGTCATGGGTGACGGCGAGCACAGTCGTACCCAACCGTCCGAAGAGACCGCGCAGTTCGACCACCAGCCGCTCGCGCAGACTCCGGTCGAGCTGGCCGAGCGGCTCGTCCAGCATCAGCAGCCGTGGCCGTGGAGCCAGCGCCCGCGCCAGCGCGACGCGCTGCTGCTCACCGCCGGACAGCTCGGCGACGGCCCGCCGCTCCGCGCCCGGCAGTCCGACGAGATCGAGCAACTCCGCGACCCGGCCGGTCCGTTCGCCGCGCGAGGCACCGCGCATCCGCAGCCCGAAGGCGACATTGCCGCCCACGTCCCGCTGCGGAAAGAGCTGATGGTCCTGGAACATCAGCCCGACTCCGCGCCGGTGCACGGGCACTCCCGACTGGTCGGCGCCGTCCAGCAGTACCCGCCCGCCGTCCGGCCGCGTCAGTCCGGCCACCACGCGCAGCAATGTCGACTTGCCGCTTCCGCTCGGCCCCAGCACACATACGGTCTCGTGCTCGGCGATCTCCAGATCCACCGCGTCGAGCGCGGTACGGTCGCCGAACCGTACGGTCACGTCCGACAAGGTCAGCAGGGACATCAGAACTCTCCGGAGCGGTCGGTACGGATACGTTCCAGCGCCAGCAGCGACACCGCGCACACCACCATCAGTACGGTGGACAGGGCCATGGCCTGCCCATAGTTGAGTTCGCCGGGCCGCCCGAGCAGCCGTGCCACGGCCACCGGCAGCGTCGGCCGGTCCGGGCGCGCGATGAACACCGTCGCACCGAACTCACCGAGCGAGACCGCGAACGCGAAACCGGCCGCGACCAGCAACGCCCTTCGTACCAGCGGCAGATCGACCTCCCGCCAGACACGCAGCGGCGACGCTCCGAGGACGGCCGCCGCCTCGCGCAGCCGCCCGTCCACCGCCCGCAGCACCGGCAGCATGGTCCGTACGACGAACGGGACGCCCACCAGGGCCTGTGCGAGCGGCACCAGAATCCAGGAGGCCCGCAGATCGAGCGGCGGCTTGTCGAGTGTGATCAGAAAGCCGAAGCCGACGGTCACCGCGGAGACTCCGAGCGGCAGCATGAGCAGCGCGTCGAAGCCGCGTACGAGCCGGCCCGCGCGCCGGGTCAGCGCGGCGGCGGCGAGACCGCCCACCACCAGCGCCACGGCCGTCGCGACCAGCGCGTAACGGAGAGAGTTCCAGACCGCTTCCAGCGGAGGTACGAGAAAGGTCCCGCCGCTCGCGTCCACCGAGCCGAGCGCCCGGTAGAAGCCGAAACCGTACCCGCCGGGCCCGTCGAGGGAGCGCTCGACCAGTACGCCCAGCGGCAGCAGGACCAGCAGCAGCACGGTGCCGAGCACTCCGCCGAGCAGCGCCCACTGCCCGGCGCCGCGCGGTCTGCGCGCGGTCAGCGCGGGATCGACCAGCTTCAGCGCGCCCTCCCGTCTGCGTACGGTCCACGCGTGCACGGCCAGCACACCGCCGACCGCCGCGAACTGTACGAGTGTGAGCACGGCCGCGGTGGGCAGGTCGAGCAGTTGCGCGGTCTGCCGGTAGATCTCCACCTCCAGCGTGGAGTAGGCGGGACCGCCCAGGATCTGTACGACGCCGAAGGAAGTGAAGGTGAAGAGGAAGACCATCAGCGCGGCGGCGGCCACGGCGGGCGCGAGGGCCGGCAGCGTCACCCGCCACCAGGCCATGAGCCGGCCGACGCCCAGTACTCGCGCGGCCTCCTCCTGGCGCGGATCGAGCTGTGCCCACAGACCGCCCACGGTCCTGACGACCACGGCGTAGTTGAAGAAGACATGGGCGAGGAGGATCGCCCAGACGGTGGTGTCGAGCCGTACGCCCCACACCTCGTCCAGCGGTCCGCCGCGCCCGAGCAGCGCGAGGAAAGCCGTGCCGACGACGACCGTGGGCAGGACGAACGGGACGGTGACCACCGCGCGCAGGAGCTGTCTGCCGGGGAAGTCGAAGCGCGCGAAAACGTATGCGCCGGGCAGTGCGATCAGCAAGGTGAGCGCGGTGGAGGCGAGCGCCTGCCAGGTGGTGAACCACAGGACGTCGAGGATGTCCGGACGGCTCAGTACGTCACCGACGCGGCCGAACCGCCAGACACCGTCAGCCTGGAGCCCGCGGCCGACGATCGCGGCCACGGGATAGGCGAAGAAGACCGCGAAGAACGCGACGGGCACGGCCATGAGGGCGAGCCGGACGGCGTTCGTGCGCCCGGCCCGCCTTCTCTTCGAGGTGCGACGGGTCTGCCGGGCCCGGCTCGCCGCCTTTTCGGCTACTTCACCACGAGTGAGGTCCACGACTGGATCCACTGCTCACGGTTGGCGGCGATCTTGTCGGGTGCCACGGTCTCGGGCTCGCTGACCGTCGCGCCGAACTTCGTGAACAGCTCGGGCAGCTCCACACTCTTGACGACCGGGTTGACGAACATATTGAGCGGCATGTCCGCCTGGAAGGTCTCGCTGATCAGAAAGTCCAGCAGGGCCTTGCCGCCCGCCTCGTTCTTCGCGCCCGTGAGCAGCCCGGCGAACTCGATCTGCCGGAAGCAGGTGCCGGTGGAGACTCCGGTCGGGGCCTCCTTCGGCTGCGGCTCGGCGTACAGCACCTCGACGGGCGGGCTGGAGGCGTACGAGACGACGAGCGGACGGTCGGCCTTGGCCTTCTTGCCTCCGGCCGAGCCCGAGAAGCTCTCGTTGTAGGCCTGTTCCCAGCTGTCCACGACCTGGACGCCGTTGGCCTTCAGCTTCTTCCAGTACTCCTGCCAGCCGTTGTCGCCGTACCGCGCGGCCGTGCCGAGAAGGAAGCCGAGACCGGGCGAGGAGGTCGCGGCGTTCTCGGTGACCAGCAGATTCTTGTACTGCGGCTTGATCAGATCGTCAAAAGACTGCGGAGGTGCGAGCTTTTTGTCCGCGAAATACTTCTTGTCATAGTTGACACAGATATCGCCGGTGTCGATCGGTGTGACGCGGTTCTTGCTCCCGTCGAGCCGGGTGGCCGCGTCGACCTGGTCGAGGCCCTCCGCCTCGTACGGTGTAAAGAGACCGTTGTCGAGGGCACGGGAGAGCAGGGTGTTGTCGACGCCGAAGAAGACATCGCCCTGAGGCGAACCTTTGGTCAGGATCTCCTTGTTGAGGGCCTCGCCCGCGTCTCCGCTCTTCAGCACCTTGACCGTGTAGCCGGTCCGCGCGGTGAACTCCTTGAGCACGGCGGGAGTGGCGTTGAACGAGTCGTGGCTGACCAGAGTGACGGTCTTCGACACCGTCCCGCCGCCGCCCGTACCGGCGCTGTCGCCGGACGACGCGGAGCCGTCGGAGCCGCCGCAGGCGGCGAGCGAGGAGACTCCGAGCGCGGCGGCGACCGCGGCGACCGCCATTCTTCTGACGCTGATGGTGCTCACTGGTGTGGTGCTCACTGATTTTCCTCCTGGGATGTCCAGGAGAAGACGCGGCCCTGCCCGGAGTCCGGACGGACCGGACTCCGGGCAGGGCGCAACAGCTTGAGTGGTGACCGAACTTCCTACCCAGAATGACCTGGGCGAGGTTCAGAGGGTCTGTGGCCGCTGCCCGCTCTCACGGACATATGCCACACTCTCAGCGCTGTGGCGCTCCCCTGTCGGAAAATATGCAATGCGTTCGCGCCAAGGCTACATGCACCACATATCCGGGCCCGGTTCGCCTCTGGGACAGCCTGCTCACGGGCAGGTCCGTCGGCCGCGCGGCCCGCCCGCCAGGAGCCACGACGTCCTACCGCTCCGACGCGGCCAACTGCCCGCACGCTCCGTCGATCTCCTGGCCGCGGGTGTCCCGTACGGTCACGGGTACTCCATGAGCCGCGATCGCCTCGACGAACGCCTTCTCGTCCTCGGGCCGCGAGGCCGTCCACTTCGATCCCGGTGTCGGGTTGAGCGGGATCAGATTGACGTGCACCCGCTTGCCCTTGAGCAGCCGGCCCAGCCGGTCACCGCGCCACGCCTGGTCGTTGATGTCACGGATCAGCGCGTACTCGATGGAGACCCGGCGGCCCGACTTCTCCGCGTACTCCCACGCCGCGTCCAGCACTTCCCGTACCTTCCAGCGCGTATTGACCGGGACGAGGGTGTCGCGCAGCTCGTCGTCGGGCGCGTGCAGGGAGACCGCGAGCCGGCACTTGAAGCCCTCGTCGGCGAAGCGCAGCATCGCGGGCACCAGACCGACCGTCGAGACGGTGATCCCGCGCTGCGACAGTCCCAGACCGTCGGGCTCGGGATCGGTCAGCCGGCGGATCGCACCGACCACCCGCCTGTAGTTGGCGAGCGGCTCGCCCATGCCCATGAAGACGATGTTCGACAACCGGGAGGGCCCGCCCGGCACATCCCCGTCGCGCAGGGCGCGCATTCCATCCACGATCTGGTGCACGATCTCGGCGGTGGACAGATTGCGGTCGAGACCGGCCTGTCCGGTGGCGCAGAACGGGCAGTTCATCCCGCAGCCCGCCTGCGACGAGATACACATCGTGACCCTGTCCGGATAGCGCATCAGCACGGACTCGACCAGGGTGCCGTCGTGCAGCCGCCAGAGCGTTTTACGGGTGGTGTCGTCGTCGCAGGAGATATGCCGCACCACCGACATCAGCTCGGGCAGCAGCTCCGCCGCGAGCTTCTGACGCGCGGCGGCCGGGATGTCGGTCCACTGCTCGGGATCGTGTGCGAACCGCGCGAAGTAGTGCTGCGAAAGCTGCTTGGCACGGAACGCCTTCTCGCCCATCGCGGCGACGGCCTCGCGGCGCTCGGCGGGAGTGAGGTCGGCGAGATGCCGCGGGGGCTTCTTGGCTCCGCGGGGCGCGACAAAGGTGAGTTCTCCAGGTACAGGCATGGTGGATCCAGTGTCGCAGACATACGAAGGAGGCCCGCTGTCCTGTGGACAACGGGCCTCCGTACGGTATCGGGCCTGATCACAAGCGTGACCGGAGGCGCCCGGTCAGGATCCGACGAAGATCACCAGCAGCAGCCAGAACACCGGCGCCGTGGGCAGCAGCGAGTCGAGCCGGTCCATGATGCCGCCGTGTCCGGGCAGCAGGGTGCCCATGTCCTTGATGCCGAGATCGCGCTTGATCATGGACTCGCCGAGATCGCCGAGCGTGGCGGTGGCCGCGACCGCCAGTCCGAGCAGCAGGCCCTGCCACCAGATCCCGTCGTTGATCAGGAACTGCATGCAGAGCGCGCCCGCCACCATGGCGAAGACGATCGCTCCGGCCAGCCCTTCCCTGGTCTTGCCAGGGCTGATGCGCGGCGCGAGCTTGTGCGTACCGAAGCGCCAGCCGACCGCGTACGCGCCCGTGTCGCTGACGACCGTGAGCACCATGAACATCAGGACCCGCCGCGGACCGTCGTCCGCCGTGAGCATCATCGTCACGAAGGTGGCCAGGAACGGTACGTAGAACGCGGCGAAGATCCCGGCGGTGACGTCCTTCAGATAGCCCTCGGGCGGTTCCGTCATCCGCCAGACCAGCACCGCGAGCGCCGTCAGGGCCATCGCGACCCAGGCGCCCTCGGCACCGCGCAGATAGCCGGCGACGACCATCGCGGCGCCGCCGATCGCCAGCGGTACCAGCGGGGCCTTGATGCCCTTCTTCTCGTCCAGCCGCGAGGTCAGCTCCCACAGCCCGACAACCACCGCGACCGCGACGACACCCACGAACACGGCCTTGACGATGAAGAGCGACGCCACGACGACCACACCGAGGCCGAGGCCCACTCCTATGGCCGCGCGCAGATCACGGCCCGCCCGCTTCCTCGGTGGCGGTGGTGACTGTGCTCCCATGGGCTCCTGTCGCGTCTCGTCACGGAACAGAGGGCCGCCCGGCCGAGCACCCTCCCGGTCGTCATCCTGGTCCCCGCCGTTCGCGGGTCCGTCGGGCACGATGGGCATGGGCCGAGTCTGCTGTGTGTCCAGCGCGTCGTATGCGGGACCCGCCGGGGCGGCCCCGTGGTCGGTCGGTCCCCAGTAGTCGGTGTAACCGGAGTAACCGGCCGTCGGCGGGGCTCCCCGGGAAGAGTCGTTCATCAGACCTCGAGCAGCTCGGCTTCCTTGTGCTTGAGCAGCTCGTCCACCTGCGCGACATACTTCGCGGTGGTGTCGTCGAGCTCCTTCTCCGCGCGGCGTCCCTCGTCCTCGCCGACCTCGCCGTCCTTGACCAGTTTGTCGATGGTCTCCTTGGCCTTGCGGCGGACCGCGCGGATCGAGATCTTCGAGTCCTCGGCCTTGGTCTTGGCGACCTTGATGAACTCCTTGCGGCGGTCCTGGGTCAGCTCCGGGAACACCACCCGGATGATATTGCCGTCGTTGCTCGGGTTGACGCCGAGGTCGGAGTCACGGATCGCCTGCTCGATATTGCGCAGGGCGCTCTTGTCGAACGGGGTCACCACCGCCATCCGCGCCTCGGGCACGGCGAACGAGGCGAGCTGGTTGATCGGGGTCAGGGCACCGTAGTAGTCCGCCACGATCTTGTTGAACATCGCCGGATGTGCCCGCCCTGTGCGGATCGCGGCGAAGTCGTCTTTGGCGACCAGGACGGCCTTCTCCATCTTCTCCTCGGCCTCGAGGAGGGTCTCTTCGATCACCACTTGCTCCTGCGTGTCTTGAGTGGGCCCGGCGTGCGCGTGGGCCGGCGGAACCTGCGTCGCGTCTTCTCCTGCACGGTGTCCGACCGGCAGGGCTCTGTCCATCCCGTACGGGGCCGGCCCGGATCAGGTCCGGGTGCCCTGGTCGCTCACGAGCGTGCCGATCTTCTCACCCTTGACCGCACGCGCGATATTGCCTTCCTTCAGCAATTCGAAGACAAGAATCGGCAGTTTGTTGTCCTGGCACAGCGTGATCGCGGTCATGTCGGCGACGCGCAGATCACCAGCGATCACCTCGCTGTACTCCAGCGCGTCGAACTTGACCGCGTCGGGGTTGGTCTTGGGGTCCGAGTCGTACACCCCGTCCACACCGTTCTTACCCATCAGCAGCGCCTGGGCGTCGATCTCCAGCGCACGCTGGGCGGCGGTGGTGTCGGTGGAGAAGTACGGCATGCCCATACCGGCGCCGAAGATGACCACACGACCCTTCTCCATGTGGCGCACGGCGCGCAGCGGGATGTACGGCTCCGCGACCTGGCCCATGGTGATGGCGGTCTGGACGCGGGAGTCGATGCCTTCCTTCTCCAGGAAGTCCTGGAGGGCCAGGCAGTTCATCACCGTGCCGAGCATGCCCATGTAGTCGGAGCGTGCCCGGTCCATACCGCGCTGCTGGAGTTCCGCGCCGCGGAAGAAGTTGCCACCGCCGATGACGACCGCGATCTGGGCGCCGTCCCGGACGACGGCGGCGATCTCGCGGGCGATGGCGTGTACGACGTCGGGGTCGACGCCGAGCGCTCCCCGGCCGGCGAACGCCTCACCGGACAGCTTCAGCATGAAGCGGCCGTGCTTCGTGCCGTCGTCGCTCTTGTCGGCTTTGTCGGCCTGTTCCATGGAGATCTCCTCGTGCACATACGAAGAAGGCCATTGCCCGGGGGTCCTCGCGGTTCCCAGTGCGGCAATGGCCTCCTCGTCAGATCTGCGGTCGCCCGGCGCGTACGCGGACGACTGCGTCAGACCCTATCGGGGTCTTCGGTCGATCGCGTACGGACTCAGATGCCGACCTTGATGCGCGCGAAGCGCTTCAGGGTGACACCAGCCTCGTCCAGCACCTTCTGGACGGTCTTCTTGCTGTCCTTCGCGAACGCCTGCTCCAGGACGACGACCTCCTTGAAGAAGCCGTTGACGCGACCTTCGACGATCTTGGGCAGGGCGGCCTCGGGCTTGCCCTCCTCACGCGAGGTGGCCTCGGCGACACGGCGCTCGTTCTCGACCGTCTCGGCCGGGACCTCGTCGCGGTTGAGGTACTTCGGGGCGAAGGCGGCGATGTGCTGCGCGACGTCCTTGGCGACCTGGGCGTCTTCCTTGTCCAGCTCCACCAGCACACCGACCTGCGGCGGGAGGTCGGGCATGGTGCGGTGCATGTAGGCGGCCACATAACCGCCGGTGAACTGCGCGAAGCGGTCCAGGACGATCTTCTCGCCGAGGTTGGCGTTCGCCTCGTCCACATACGCCTGGACGGTCTTGCCGGCCTCGATCTCGGAGGCGAGGAGCGCCTCCAGGTCGGCCGGGGAGGTCGCGGCGACATGGGCGGCGAGCGTGTTGGCCACGCTCTGGAACTTCTCGCCCTTGGCGACGAAGTCCGTCTCGCACTTCAGCTCGACCAGTACGCCGGAGGTCTTGTCCTCGGAGATGAGGGAGACGACGGCGCCGTTCTCGGCCGAACGGCCCTCGCGCTTGGCGACGCCCTTCTGGCCCTTGACGCGGAGGAACTCGACGGCGCTGTCGACGTTGCCGTCGGCCTCGTCCAGTGCCTTCTTGCAGTCCATCATGCCGGCGCCGGTGAGCTCACGGAGCTTCTTGACGTCGGCGGCGGTGTAATTCGCCATGATCTGTAATTCTCTCTCGAAGGTCTGAAAGATCTACGGGTGAACGGCGAGGGCCGTCGGCCCCCGCCGTCAACTGCCGAACCGATGAAAGGTCAGGCCTGCTCGGCGTCCGCGGCCGGGGCCTCGGCCTCCGCGTCGGCGACCTTCTCCGTCTCGGCGGACGTCTGGACCTCTGCCTCTGCCTCGGGCTTGGCGGCCTCGACAACCGTCTCGTCGGTCTTCTTCTCGCCTTCGAGCAGGTCGCGCTCCCACTCGGCGAGGGGCTCGCCGGCGGCCTTCTCGCCCGGCTTGGAGTCACCCGTGGCGACACCGGAGCGGGCGATGAGGCCCTCGGCGACGGCGTCGGCGATCACACGGGTGAGCAGGGTGACAGAGCGGATCGCGTCGTCGTTGCCCGGAATCTTGTAGTCGACCTCGTCGGGGTCGCAGTTGGTGTCGAGGATCGCGACGACCGGGATGTGGAGCTTGCGCGCCTCACCGACGGCGATGTGCTCCTTCTTGGTGTCGACGATCCAGACGGCGCTGGGCACCTTCTGCATTTCGCGGATACCGCCGAGGGTCTTCTCCAGCTTGGCCTTCTCGCGGGAGAGGACCAGCAGCTCCTTCTTGGTGAGACCGGAGGCGGCCACATCCTCGAAGTCGATCTGCTCAAGCTCCTTCAGACGCTGGAGGCGCTTGTAGACGGTGGAGAAGTTGGTGAGCATGCCGCCCAGCCAGCGCTGGTTGACATAGGGCATGCCGACGCGCGTCGCCTGCTCGGCGATGGCCTCCTGGGCCTGCTTCTTCGTACCGACGAACATGATGGAGCCGCCGTGCGCGACGGTCTCCTTGACGAACTCGTAGGCGCGGTCGATGTACGACAGCGACTGGAGCAGGTCGATGATGTAGATGCCGTTGCGCTCGGTGAAGATGAAGCGCTTCATCTTCGGGTTCCAGCGACGGGTCTGGTGACCGAAGTGGACGCCGCTTTCCAGCAGCTCCCGCATCGTGACGACGGCCATGGCCGTACTCCTTGAGATACTCGGTTGTCGCGTCCACCGGACGGCGGACGCGCCTGACGTCCCGGTGCGCTGTGCCACGGAGGACCGAGAAGCGCTGACATCGGCGCGAAGAGGGCCGATGGCGGGGCGTGCGAAGTCGACCCGGTGACCCGGATCGCCACAAGAAGTGTACGGGACCTTCGCACCCACGGGTGACGGCGCTGTCCACAACCGCTCGGTTGTCCACAGAACCGGTTCATGATCAGCGCGGTCGCGTCGTTCCGGGCCACGCTGGGTGCCATGATCACTGTCCGTATCGATGCATGTTCCGCTGTCCGCTCTGTCCTCTCTGTCCTCGCGCTCGTTCTCGTTCTCGCTCTCGTCGTTCCGCTGTTCCCACTGTTCTGTCACTCCGCCGCCGCGGCCACCAGGTCACAGGGCGAGGACGGTGGCCGGGTCTGGCCGGTCGGGCCGCGGCCCGTGGTGCTGCGCGGCTGGGAGCCGCCCTCGTCCGCGTACGGTCCAGGTCACCGTGGAGTGGATCTCGCCGCCGCGCGGGGAGCCGTGGTACGGGCCGCCGCCGGAGGCCGGGTCTCCTTCGCGGGCCGGGTGGCGGGCCGTGGAGTGCTGGCGATCACGCTGACCGGCTCGGGCGTCCCGCCGTTGCGGATCACCTATGAGCCGGTGGAACCGCTGGTCTCCAAGGACGACGAGGTGACGGCGGGCCGGCCGGTTGCCACCGTGTCCACCGGCTTGTCGCACTGTGCCGCGAGCTGTCTGCACTGGGGACTGCTGAGAGGCACCGTCTATTTGGATCCGCTGTCGCTGCTGCCGCCGGAGCTGCTCCGCCCGGGCCCGTCCCGGCTGCTCCCGGTCCTCGGTGTCCCGGAGACCGCCACAAGCGCGATGCCTCTGCCGTCTCTCTCGTCGGCTCCGGCGTCCATGGCGTCGATGGCATACGGCGTACCGCATGCGGTCGTCCTGTTGGCCCTGGCGGTGTGGGCGCACCGTGCGGAACGCCGCCGGGCGTGTGCGCGGCGGCTCAGCCTCGTACGCCGCGCAGCGCCATGGACACCGCCGCCTCGGCGATCTCCGGTGGAGCCTCGGCCGCGCCGAGTTCGATACGGCGGACCGCCGCGTCCACCACGCCCTGGAGCAGCATCGCGGCGAGCCGTGGCTGGTCATGGCCGAGTTCGCCGAGGGCCTCCACGATCATGGCGATCAGACCGCCGTGCGCGGCGCGGATCTTCTCCCGGGCTCCCGCGTCGAGTTCACTCGCGGAGATGGCGACGACGGCGCGGTGCCGGCGGTCGCCGACCAGCGCGAGCTGCTGCCGTACATAGGCCTCGATCTTGCCCTCGGGCGTCTGTGCGCCGGCCATGGCCGCCTCGACCTCCGCCGCCCAGACCGGGAAGTCAACGGCGCACAGCTCTTCGACAACGGCGGCGCGCGAGCGGAAGTACTCGTAGACGGAGGACCTGGCGAGGCCCGTGCGCTCGGCGAGGGCGGGGAAGGTCAGCGCGTCCGTGCCGCCTTCGGACAGCAGGGAGCGCGCGGCGTCCAACAGGGCGCCACGTTGCATGGTCCGGTGCTCGGCCACCGAGGCCGCTCGAATCCTGGGCACGTCACCACTTTACGGATGAGGCGTCTCCGGTACAGCGTCAGCGTCCGACGTCGGCCAGCTTGGCCCGCAGTTGCAGTACGGACTTTGTGTGGATCTGACTGACCCTGCTCTCCGTCACGCCGAGGACATGGCCGATCTCGGCGAGCGTGAGGCCCTCGTAGTAGTAGAGCGTGACCACGGTCTTCTCCCGCTCGGGGAGCGTATTGATGGCGCGCGCCAGCAGCCGCCGCAGTTCGCGGTCCTCGGCCACCTCCACCGGATCGTCGGCGGCGGTGTCCTCCAGGGTGTCCATCAGGCTGAGCCGGTCGCCGCCCTCGCCGCCGACATGCAGCAGTTCCTCCAGCGCCACGACATTCGCCAGGGACAACTGGCTGAAAACCGCATGCAGCTCCTCCAGCGCGATTCCCATCTCCGCGGCGACCTCGGCCTCGGAGGGCGTGCGTCTGAGCTGCGCCTCCAGCGTGGCATAGGCGCGCTCGACGGCTCTGGCCTTCTGCCGTACGGAGCGCGGGATCCAGTCCAGGGCCCTGAGCTCATCGATCATCGCGCCACGGATCCGGGTGATCGCGTAGGTCTCGAACTTGATGGAGCGTTCGATGTCGAACTTCTCGATCGCGTCGATCAGTCCGAAGACGCCGGAGGAGACGAAGTCGGCCTGCTCGACATTGGACGGCAGTCCCACACTGACCCGGCCCGCCACATACTTCACCAACGGTGAGTAGTGCAGGATCAACTGCTCACGCAGCCGCTCGTCGCCCGTGGTCTTGTACGACCGCCACAGCTCGTCGAGCGACGAGGGCGCCGGGGGCCGTACGGCGCTCCGGGCAGCCGGGGGCGCTGCCGCGCGGTCAGACCCGGAGGTGTGCTGGGGCATGCGTTGCCTTGAGCCGTTCTGCAGTCGAATGCGGGGGACGTCGTCTGTCTGGGGCCGGAATGCAGGTGAGCGTAGCGTGAGTGGAGCGTCGCTCCACGCGTGCAACAGGCGACCGCGCCCGCTCCGGTGGACGCCTTCGACCACGCCTTCGATCCGCGGCCGACACCGCTCGCGCCGGTCCGTCAGGCATCGCTGATGGAGTTGCAGAGATCATCGCTCTCACCCTTTCACCCGAATGCCCCAGGTCAAGTACCGCCTCGCCGCGCGGTGGCCGTCGGAGTCGGCCGGGAGGCCAGCCGCCAGCCGTCTCCGTGCCGCTCGACAAATCCCAGGGAATGGAGTTCGTACAACCTGCCGAGCGTCTCGTCGGAGCTCGTTCCGGCGCTTCGCGCGATCTCCGGCCCGGCGGCGGTGCCCCGGGCAGGCAGCGCCTCCAGGACCCGTGCGCTGACGGGATCGAGCAGATCCCTGGGCAGTACGGGTCCTCGGCGCGGCGGTGCCAGCTCGCCCATGTCACCGACCAGCTCGGCCACCTCCGCGGCGTCCGTGACCAGTACTCCTTCGCCGCGCAGCAGCTCGTGCACACCGGCCGAGAGCCCGCTGGTGACCGGTCCCGGCACGCCCATCGTGAAGCGGCCGAGCCGCTGTGCGTCGCGCGCGGTGGCCAGGGAGCCGCTGCGGTACTCCGCCTCCACCACGACCGTGCCGCGGGTGAGCGCGGCGATCACCCGGTTGCGCAGAACGAATCTGCTGCGCGTGGGATGGTCGCCCGGCGCCAGCTCCGCGATGACCAGGCCCTGCTGGACAATGCGTCCGATCAGCTCGGCGTGACCACGCGGATAGACCACATCCACGCCGCAGGCCAGCACGGCCACGGTCGCACCGCCGGCCGCGAGCGCGCCCCGGTGTGCCGCGCCGTCCACACCGAACGCGGCGCCGGAAGTCACCACCCAGCCGCGCTCGGCGAGCCCCGAGCCGAGGCTCGCCGCCATATGTGCCCCATACGAGGTACACGCACGGGCGCCCACCACGGCGACGGAGCGCAGCGACCAGATCCGCAGGTCCGGATGGCCCCGCACCCAGAGCCCGATGGGCCTGGCCTCGCCGAGGTCGTCGAGCTGACTGGGCCACTCGGTGTCGCCCGGGCAGACGAACCGTCCGCCGAGCGCGGTGACCGCCGCCAGATCGCGCTCCGGCCGGGCCGCCTCGGCCCGTATCCGATAGCCGTCGAGCCGCTGCTCGCGGACCCCGGTGAGCCGGCCGCGCCCGGCGTCCGGCGAGGTGAGCAGCGCCAGCACCTCGGCGGCGCCGAACTCGCGCAGCCACCGTCCACCATGCTCGTCGCCGGGCTCCAGCACCCGGGTGAGCGCCGCGCGCGCCAGCCGTTCCTCTGGGCTGACGCCCGGCGTCATGACGGCCCTCCGGCCGCGACCACCGCGCCTCGGGCGATACCGGTGCGCAGCTCCAGCGCGAGGGCGACATCGCGTGCCTCCGGCCTGCCGTGCCCGGCGAGATCCGCGACCGTCCAGGCCACCCGCAGCACCCGGTCGAGACCGCGCGCGGTGAGCAGTCCGCGCTCCAGATCGCGTTCGGCAGCAGCGAGCGCACCGGGCACGACCGGCCAGCGGGTACGCAGCTCATGGCCGGGCACCTCGCTGTTGACCGCCCACGGAGTGCCCTCCAGCCGGGCCGCCGACCGGGCCCTGGCGTCTCGTACCCGTGCGGCGACCGTCGCCGTGGGCTCGCCTCTGCCGCCCTGTCCCATCAGATCCTCGCGATGCACGGGCTGGACGCCGACCCGCAGATCGACGCGGTCGAGCAGCGGCCCGGACAGCCTCGACTGATAGCGGCGGATCACCGAGGGTGGGCACTCGCATCCGGCGCCATGCAGGGTGTGCCGCCCGCACGGACAGGGATTGGCCGCGAGGACCATCAGAAAGCGGGCCGGGAGCCGCACCACTCCCGCGCTGCGCGCCACCACCACATGTCCCGACTCCAGCGGCTGCCGCAGCGCGTCCAGCGCACGCCCTGAGAACTCGGGCGCCTCGTCCAAAAAGAGCACGCCACGGTGTGCCAGCGACACCGCGCCCGGTCTGGGCAGACCGTTCCCACCGCCGACCAGGGACTGCATGGTGGCCGAGTGATGTGGCGCGCAGTAGGGCACCGTACGGACCAACGGCTCGCCGGGCGGCAGAATGCCCGCCACCGAGTGCACCGCCGTGACCTCCAGCGACTCCTGTGCGGTCAGCGGCGGCATGATCCCGGGCAGCCGCTCGGCCAGCATGGTCTTGCCCGCTCCCGGCGGGCCCTGGAGCAGCAGATGGTGTCCGCCCGCCGCGGCCACCTCCAGTGCCTTGCGTACCGGTGCCTGACCGGCCACATCGGCCAGATCGGGACGGTGTCCCTCGCTCTCCCCGCCCCCGGCCGCCAGACCGGTGCCGACGCCCGCGCCCGGCACCATCAGCCCGGCCGTCATCGCGTCCGGACGCCCCCTCACGGTGTCCCGTGGCTCCTCGGGCACCGGCTCGTCGGTCAGTACGGCGATGAGCTGCCGCAGGCTCCGTACTCCGAGGACCGACACCCCGGGCACCAGGGACGCCTCGCCCGCGGTCTGCTCGGGAACGACCACCTGGCGATAACCGGCCTCGGCCGCCGCGAGCACCGCAGGCAGCACCCCGCGCACCGGTCTGACCCGCCCGTCGAGGCCCAGCTCCCCGATCAGCACCAGATCGGCGATGGCGGCGGCGTCCAGGCGCTCGGCCGCACCGAGCACCGCAGCGGCGACCGCTAGATCGAACCCGCTGCCGCCCTTGGGCACGGACGCCGGGCTCAGCCCCACCGTGAGCTTCTTCTGCGGCCACTCGGCGCCGGAGTTCACCACCGCCGCCCTGACCCGGTCCCGACTCTCCACCAGGCTCTTGTCCGGCAGTCCCACCAGCGTGAACGCGGCCACGCCCGGCTCCAGATCCGCCTGGACCTCGACCACCACGCCCTCGACACCCACCAGCGCCACCGAACACGCTCGCGCGAATCCCATCAGGCCACCCCCCGCGCGTGCTCGACCTCGGGCGCGCCTCGTCGAGGCAGCACCACTCCGATCAGATCGATCCGCACTCCGCCGGGCGGCGGGCCGCCGTACCGCTCCAGCCAGCAGCCCGCGAGCCGTCTCAGCCGGTCCGCCTTCTCCTGGGTCACGGCGGCCATCGGATGCTCGAACGAGCCGGCCCTGCGGGTCTTCACCTCACAGACGACCAGCACATCACTGCCCCGGGCATCGCTGTCCCGGGCCACGATGTCGATCTCGCCCGTCCTGCCGCACCGCCAATTGCGTGCCAGCACGGTCATCCCGGACTCGGCCAGCCGGCGGACCGCCAGCTCCTCGCCGTACCGTCCCAGTGCCCCCGTCGCGTTCATCTCGGCACCACCTCCGGCACCGACTCTGACGCGACCGCCCGCAACAAGTGGATCTTGGTGGACAACTCGCCCGTTGTGGATAACTTGGTCACCCTCACGAGCGGGCACAGCGCCCCGGCTCATGCCCTTCAGCCGCCGGGCAGTTCGAGGTCGCTCTTGTTCAGCTCCTCGATATTCACATCCTTGAATGTGAGGACACGCACCTGCTTGACGAACCTGGCCGGCCTGTACATGTCCCAGACCCAGGCATCCGCCATCGTGACCTCGAAGAAGACCTCACCCTGCACCGAGTGCACCTGCATCTCGTAATCATTGGTGAGATAGAAACGACGCTCGGTCTCGATCACATATTTGAACAGACCGACGACATCGCGGTACTCCCGGTAGAGCTTCAGCTCCATCTCGGTCTCGTACTTCTCGAGGTCCTCGGCGCTCATGGCATGTTCCCCTTCAGCCGTACGTCCCCCCATTGTGCTCCGGAGCCGCGCACCCTCAGACGATTTCGGGGGCGAGGACCACCGGCGGATCCGGAGGACCCTCGTCGAGCAGCGTACGCAGCAGCTCGGCGAGCCTGGTCGGGTACACCGTCTCACGCGCCGCCGAGAGTTCGGCGGAGGTCCACCACCTCAGCCCCGCGACGCTGCGCAGCTCCAGCTCCGTCAGCCCGTCCGGCGAGGTCTCGGTCTGCGCCGTACGTGCCAGGAAGTACCACTCGTCCTGATCCCAGCGTCGCCCGTCGAACGGAAAGGAGCACATCCGGCGCCAGAGCACGGGCCCCAGCTCCACCTGTGTGATCCCCGTCTCCTCCGCCAGCTCGCGCAGCGCGGCCTCTTCCCGGGTCTCGTCGCCCTCCAGACCGCCGCCGGGCGTGAACCACCAGTCCTTGTCCGGATCGTCCGGCTCGAATCCGTGCAGCAGCAGAATCCGGTCCTGCGGATCCAGCAGCACCACCCGGGCCACCTTGCGAAGCCCGCCCTGCCCGCCCAGCCCGGCCCGCTCGCCCTGCC
>NZ_FMDK01000595.1 GCF_900091995.1 Streptomyces sp. MnatMP-M17 | reverse complement strand
CCCCCCACCCCCCCCGCCCCCCGCCGTCCCACCTCCGCCTGCGGCTTCGCTCCCGCCTCCGGCGACCGGCGGCGCCGCGACCGGCAGCGCGTAGAACCGTGTGGCCGACGGCGAGGTGGTCTCGGCGAACCGGGTGCCACGTCCGACCAGCGCGTCCGCCTGCCGCTGGAGGGCGGACGGGACATTCGGCGGCAGCTCGATCGCCCGGCCGCCCTCGTAGATCCACACACCCGCGTCCAGCGCCTGGTCCTCCGCGGGCTCCCTGACCGTCAGCCGGCCGTCCGGCCGCGCGTCCACGGTCGCGGCCACCGCCTCCGCACGGGTACGCAGCACCTCGTCGGCCTGCGCGTGCAGTCTTCTGTCCAGGGCGAGATTGAACACCGTGGTCAGCACGGCGATCCACAGGACGCTGGTGACCAGGGCGATCAGCGCCAGTCGGCCGCGCAGCGTACGCGGAAAGAGACGCCGGAGACGGTGCTGTCCGATCATGCGAAGCGGTATCCGATGCCACGGACCGTGCCGATGCTGTGCGGCGCGTCGGCCTCGCGCAGCTTCCGCCGCAGCCGGACCAGATACTGGTCCAGGGTGTTGTCGGAGACCTGGGCGCCCTCCGGCCAGCCCGCCCGCAGCAGGGCGCGCCGGCGCACGGCGGCTCCGGGAGCGGCCATCAGACAGGCCAGCAGCCGGAACTCGGTGGGAGTGAGCGCCACCGCCGTCCCGCGCACCTCCAGTTCATGGCGCACCGGATCCAGCCGTACGGCACCCGTGTCGATCGCCGTACCGTCGCCCGAGCGCCGCAGTACGGCCCGGATCCGGGCCGCGAGTTCGCTGAGATGGAAGGGCTTGGCGAGATAGTCGTCGCCACCGGAGGAGAAACCCGAGAGACGGTCGGTCAGTGTGTCGTGCGCCGTGAGAAACACCACCGGCGCGCTCACTCCGGCGGCCCGCATCGCCTGGCACACATCGCGGCCGTCGGAGTCCGGCAGCCCGACATCGAGCACCACCGCGTCCACCGAGCCGTCGGCGGCGCGCAGCGCCGAGGCGCCGTCGGCCGCCGTCACCACGAGGAAGTCCTCGTCGCGCAGGCCGCGGGCGATCACATCGCGCAGTCCGTGGTCGTCCTCGACGATCAGCACGCGGGGAGCCGTCATTCCGCCAGTATGACCACGCCCGCGGCTTCGCAGTCCACCGTCCCGGGCCGCGACGCGCGCGTTCAGGTTGTGTTCAGGTACGGCCCGGCATCCTCGGGACGTGACCGCAATCCAGGGCGCGGACGACCGCGCCGATGTGTACGGCCGGGTGTACGGCGGCGCGTACGGGCGCGTCCGTCCGCAGCGCCGGGCGGCGTGACGCGATGGCACGTATCACGGTCGTCGAGGACGACCCGACGATCGGCGGCGGACTCAGCGCGACACTGCGCGTACTCGGCCACGACAGCCGCTGGTGTCCCGACGGCGCCACCGCGCTGGCACACACCGCACCGGATCCGGCCGATCTGCTCCTGGTCGATCTGGGGCTGCCCGACATCGACGGATTCGAACTGTGCCGTCTCCTGCGGGAGCGGGCCCCGGACGCCGTCATCGTCGTACTGACCGCGAGAACCGGCGAGATGGATGTCGTCCAGGCCCTGGAGTGCGGAGCCGACGACTATCTGACCAAACCGGTCAGGATCGCAGAGCTCCAGGCCCGGGTCACCGCCCATCTGCGCCGCACCGCGCCCGGCGCCCTCGGAGCGCCCGGCACCTCGGCGCGGATCGGGCTCGGCGCCCTTGTCGTGGACCGGCCCGCCCGTCGCTGTCTCGGCCCTCACGGCGAGATCACACTCCGTCCCCGCGAGTTCGATCTGCTGGTACGGCTGGCCGCGCGTCCGGGACAGGCCGTCAGCCGCGAGGATCTGATGAACGACGTCTGGGACGAGAACTGGTTCGGCTCCACCAGGACTCTCGATGTGCATGTGGCCGCGCTGCGCCGCAAACTCGGCGAGCATCTGCGGATCACGACACTGCGCCAGTTCGGCTACCGCCTCGAAGTCCCGACGGCTCCCGCGGCCGGCTGACGGCAGGGCCGGACCGTGCGCCGCCGCATCCTGGGATCGACCGTGCTGGCCGTCGTCTGCGCGGTGCTTCTCTTCGCGCTGCCGCTCGCCGTCGCCGCGCTGCGGCTGTACCAGCAGGACGAGGAGCGTGAACTGCGGCAGCTCGGCGAGCGGGTCGCGGTCGGCCTGCCCGTACCGCTCGGCCGTCCCGGCGCCGGTGACCCGGTGGAGCTGCCACGGACCGAGGCGGGCACCCGGATCGCGGTGTACGGGCCCGACGGGCGGCGCGTGCTCGGTACCGGCCCAGGGACCGGCGACGGTCCGGTACGGGCCGCGGCGGCGGGCCGGG
>NZ_FMDK01000156.1 GCF_900091995.1 Streptomyces sp. MnatMP-M17 | reverse complement strand
CATCGTCATGCCGGGCGCGCGCATACAGATGATCGTGGTGATGAAGTTGACCGAGCCGAGAATCGTACCGAAGCCGGAGAAGGCCAGACCCATGATCCACAGATCGGCGCCGATGCCCGGTGAACGGACCGCGTCCGACAGCGGCGAGTAGGCGAACCAGCCGAAGTCGGCGGCGCCCTGCGGAGTGAGGAAGCCGCTCACGGCCATGATCGAGCCGAAGAGGTACAGCCAGTACGCGAACATGTTCAGCCGCGGGAACGCCACATCGGGCGCGCCGATCTGGAGCGGCATGATCCAGTTGGCGAATCCGGCGAACAGCGGCGTCGCGAACATCAGCAGCATGATCGTGCCGTGCATCGTGAACGCCTGGTTGAACTGTTCGTTCGACATGATCTGCGTGCCGGGACGGGCCAGTTCGGCGCGCATGAAGAGCGCCATCACACCGCCGATGCAGAAGAACACGAACGACGTGATCAGATACATCGTGCCGATCGTCTTGTGATCGGTGGTGGTCAGCCACTTCACGACGACATTGCCCGGCTGCTTGCGCCGTACCGGCAGCTCGTTCTCGTACGAGTCCTTCGCTGCGGCGGCGGCACCCTGGGGTTCGTTGAGGATGCTCACAGTTTGTTCGTCTCCGCGTTCTTGGCCGGATCCGTCTGCGCGATGCCCGACGGGATATAGCCGTTCTGGCCCTTCTCGGCCAGCTCTTCCAAGTGCTTCTGGTAGCGCTCCGGAGAGACCACCTTGACGTTGAAGAGCATCCGCGAGTGGTCGACGCCGCACAGCTCGGCGCACTTGCCCAGGAAGGTGCCCTCCTGGTTCGGAGTCACCTCGAAGGAGTTGGTGTGCCCCGGGATGACGTCCTGCTTCATCAGGAACGGCACCACCCAGAAGGAGTGGATGACATCACGCGAGGTCAGGATGAACCTGACCTTCTCGCCCTTGGGCAGCCACAGGGTCGGGCCCGGGTTGCCGGTCTGGGGATTGCGCTGACCCGGGACACCGGCGTCGTAGACGCCCTCGGCACCCTTGGGGAACTGCTTCGTGAACCGGTTGGGAATGGCGTCGAGCTGCTTGGGAATCGTGCTGCCCGTCGACGGGTTGCCGTCCACGTTCTCGATGTAGTTGAAGCCCCAGCTCCACTGGTAGCCGACCACGTTCACGGTGTGGGCCGGCTTCTCGGAGAGGGAGAGGAGCTTCGTCTCGTCACGTGCGGTGAAGTAGAAGAGCACCGAGACGATGATGAGCGGGACCACGGTGTACAGCGCCTCGATGGGCATGTTGTACCGGGTCTGCGGAGGGATCTCCACCTTCGTGCGGCTGCGCCGGTGGAAGATGACGCTCCACAGGATCAGACCCCATACCAGGATGCCCGTGACGAGCGCTGCCGCCCACGAGCCCTGCCAGAGGGAGAGGATCCTGGGAGCCTCTTCCGTGACTGGGGTGGGCATTCCGAGGCGGGGGAAGTCCTTGTATGTGCAACCGGTGGCGGTCGCGAGGATCAGGCCCGCAGTCAGCACCTGCGGCAGCTTCCGCCGCATCGGGCGCCGCGACGAGCGGTCGGAGCCGTTGGGACTCACGTAGCGCCTTCCCGAGAGTCTCGCCCGCGCGGCCGGCCGCGGCCGTCTCGCAGGTCGGTCGCCGGCCCTGACGCGGGCAGGGGTTTGGATGTTTATGCGGACCAAACCCTACTGGACTCGTTTTGGGGCCGTGCGGGGAGGGTGCCCAACGCGCCGCGCCGCACTCCGAAGGGGTGGAATGCCCACCTCCGGGCCGCTTCGGGGCCGCTTCCGGGCTGCTTCCGGGCTGCTTCCGCGCTGCCTTGAGGTGCCTCCGGGGCCGCGACAACGGGGCCGGCCCGGCAAGGTCCGTAAGAAAAGTTCTAGCGTGGTGGTGTGTCCTACTTCGACGTCGCGTCCTCCGCTCCGCTGCATCCCGTCGCCCGGCAGGCCCTCCAGGCCTCCCTCGACGAAGGATGGGCGGATCCCGCCCGGCTCTACCGCGAGGGACGGCGGGCCGTACTGCTGCTGAACACCGCCCGGGAGGCCGCCGCGGAGGCGGTCGGCTGCCGTCCCGACGAGCTGACTTTCACTCCTTCGGGAACATATGCGGTGCATTCCGGAATGTCCGGTGCGCTCTCGGGGCGGCGCCGGGCCGGACGCCATCTCGTGGTCTCCGCGGTGGAGCACTCCTCCGTACTGCATGCCGCGTCGGCCCATGAGGCGGCGACGGGCGGCGAGGTGACCGAGGTGCCGGTGGACCGTTACGGAGCGGTGTCGCCGGAGGAGTACGCCGAGGCCCTGCGTGAGGACACCGCGCTGGCCTGTCTCCAGTCCGCCAACCACGAGGTGGGTACGGAGCAGCCGGTGGCCGAGGCGGCCGAGGCCTGCCGGAGCCGAGGAGTCCCGCTGCTGGTGGACGCGGCGCAGTCGCTGGGCTGGGGCCCGGTGGAGGGCGCCTGGTCGCTGCTGACGGCGAGCGCGCACAAGTGGGGCGGTCCGGCGGGCGTCGGGCTGCTCGCCGTACGCAAGGGAGTGCGGTTCGCGCCTCAAGGTCCCGCCGACGAACGGGAGTCGGGACGCGCGCCGGGCTTCCAGAACATCCCGGCGATCGTGGCGGCGGTGGCCTCGCTGCGGGCGGTACGCGCCGAGGCGGCGGACGAGGCGGTACGGCTGCGGGCGCTGGTGGACCGGATCAGGGCGCGGGTGCCGGAACTGGTGCCGGATGTCGAGGTGGTGGGCGATCCGGAGCACCGGCTCCCGCATCTCGTTACCTTCTCCTGTCTCTATGTCGACGGAGAGGCGCTGCTGCACGAGCTGGACCGCGCGGACTTCTCCGTATCGTCCGGTTCGTCCTGTACGAGCAGCACGCTGACGCCAAGCCATGTACTGCGGGCGATGGGAGTGCTGTCGGAGGGCAATGTCCGGGTCTCGCTGCCGCTCGGTACGCCGGAGGCGGAGGTGGACCGGTTCCTGGAGGTGCTGCCCAAGGCGGTGTCAGGAGTACGCGAACGGCTCGGCGCGCCGGTCTCCGCCGCCGGTCCGGGCGGGACACCGGCGCTGGTGGTGGACGCGCTCGGCAGACGGTGCCCGATCCCGGTGATCGAGCTGGCCAAGATCTTCGGCGAGGTGCCGGTGGGCGGGACGGTGACGGTCCTGTCGGACGACGAGGCGGCGCGGCTGGACATTCCCGCGTGGTGCGAGATGCGCGGTCAGGAGTATCTGGGCGAGCGGCCGGCGGACCACGGTGTCGCTTATGTGGTCCGCCGGATCTCGTAGCCCGGTCCGGTCCGGTCGGGTCCGATCCGGTCTGGTCTGGGCGAGCGGCCCGGTCTAGGCGGGCGTCGCGTCGGACACGGCCGTCTCGGGCAGATGCGCCTGGACCTCGGCCGCCGCGTCATGCCCGTACGCCTTGGTGAAGCGCTCCATGAAGTGGTTCCTGCGCAGGGTGTACTCCTGCGTGCCCACCGTCTCGATGACCAGCGTCGCGAGCATGCAGCCGACCTGGGCCGCGCGCTCCAGTCCGACGCCCCAGGAGAGTCCGGAGAGGAAACCGGCGCGGAAGGCGTCGCCGACGCCCGTCGGGTCGGCCTTGGTCTCCTCCTCCGGGCAGCCGACCACGATCGGCTCCTCGCCGTCCTGGTCGATACGGACGCCGCGCTTGCCGAGAGTGGTCACCCGGTGGCCGACCTTGGAGAGGATCTCGGCGTCGCTCCAGCCGGTCTTGGACTCGATGAGTCCCTTCTCGTACTCGTTGGAGAAGAGATACGTCGCTCCGTCGAGCAGCGTACGGATCTCCTCGCCCTCCATACGCGCGATCTGCTGCGAGAAGTCGGCGGCGAACGGGATCGCGCGGGTACGGCACTCCTCGGTGTGACGGAGCATGCCCTCGGGATCGTCCGCGCCGATCAGCACCAGGTCGAGTCCGCCGACGCGGTCGGCGACCTTCTTCAGCTCGATCAGGCGGGCCTCGCTCATCGCGCCCGCGTAGAAGGAGCCGATCTGGTTGTGGTCGGCGTCCGTGGTGCAGACGAACCGGGCCGTGTGCAGGACCTCGGAGATCCGGACCGAGTCCGTGTCCACTCCATGGCGGTCGAGCCACGCGCGGTACTCGTCGAAGTCCGCGCCGGCCGCGCCGACCAGGAGCGGACGGGTGCCGAGCTGGCCCATGCCGAAGCAGATGTTCGCCCCGACACCTCCCCTGCGCACCTCAAGGTTGTCGACGAGGAAGGAGAGGGAGACCGTGTGGAGCTGCTCGGCGACCAGCTGGTCGGCGAAGCGGCCGGGAAAGGTCATCAGATGGTCGGTGGCGATGGAGCCGGTGACTGCGATTCGCACGGCGTGAACGCTCCTGATGAAGGAGAACGGTTGACGGTTCACGCTACCGGTTCGGGCGGCGCCCTACCTAAGGTCTGATGAAGGTCCGAATCTACTCGATAGTAGGCCTTTCTTCGTGAGCCGGACGGTGCGTACGGTGCCCATGGAGCGCGTCTCGACCGCGTCTGGACCGCATCGCACCGCTCCGCGCAGGGAACCGGGCGCTCCTCGCTTCCGTCCCACCGATGTCATCCGGGGGAACGCGGTCGAAGGAGTACAGCGGTGGCCAGCACGGAGCGCCCAGGGAACAGCACGGACCGCCCGCGTCGGCGGCGTTCTCCGCTCGTCGCCACGGTGGCGGCGGCGGTACTGATCGCCGGTGGCGGTGGCGCGTACTTCGCCACGAGTGCCTTCGGCGGCAGCGGCGCGGACGATACGGGCGGCGGGAGCGGTACGCCGGGAGGCGACCGCATCCCGCCACCGCTCGATGTCACGCCGCCACCGCTCGGTATCGCGCCGGGCGAGCCCGATCCACGTGGATTCATCTACCGCGCCAAGGGCGAACTGCCCGACGGTCCCGGTACGGCCCAGGTCCACCGGGTGAGCGGAGCGGTCACGGCGGACGAGGTGGCCCGGCTGGCCGAGGCGCTCGGAATAGCGGGCACGCCGCGTTCCGACGGTACGTTCTGGAAGGCCGGTACGGACAAGGACGGTTCGGGACCGCTGCTCCGTGTGACCAAGCAGGCGCCGGGAACGTGGACCTTCGACCGCTTCGGCCCTGCGACGCGCGGTGACAACTGTCTCAAGGGCAAGAGCTGTCCGAGCGTCGGCGGCGGCGGTACGGGCACGGGCGCCACCACGGGCGGTACGGGCGGTGCCGTGAGCGAGGCGGCGGCGAAGCGGGCGGCGGCTCCGGTACTCAAGGCGCTGGGCCAGAGCGACGCGGAGCTCGACGCCACTCAACTGATGGGCGCGGTACGGGTGGTGAACGCGGATCCGGTGATAGGTGGGCTGCCCACCTATGGCTGGTCGACCGGCATCCAGATCGGCGCGGACGGCCAAGTGGTCCACGGCACCGGTCAGTTGACGGCGCCGGAGCCGGGCGAGGCGTATCCGGTGATCGGCGCGGACGAGGCGCTGAAGGAGCTGAACAAGGCGTCCGCCGATCTCCGTGGCCGTGGCCCGGCCGTCGAGTGCGCCACCGCGATGCCGCTGGAGGACGGGACGGCGGCGGCCCGGTGCAAGCCGTCGGTGCCGGCCGGCGCGGAGCCGGTGGAGATCGACAGGGCGGTCCTCGGACTGGCGCTGCGGACGGTGGAGGGCCGCGGAGCGCTCGTACCGTCCTGGCTGTTCGAGGTGGTGCCCGGCGGCGGCGCTCCGTCGCACTCGCTCGTCCAGCTCGCCGTGGCCCCGGAGTCCCTGGCGAAGAACGCGCCGGAGCCGAAACCGAAGCTGAGCGACCCGGGCCTGATGTCGTACAGCGTGGACGGCCGGAGTCTGGCCCTGCGCTTCATGGGCGGCGTGTGCGGTACATACACGGCACACGCGGACGAGAGCGGTACGGCCGTCAAGGTGCGGATCTCCCACTCGGCGTCCGGCCCTGACCAGGTCTGTGTGGCGATGGCCAAGGCACAGACCGTGACGGTGACGCTGGAGAGGCCGCTGGGCGAGCGCCGGGTGGTCGACGCGGTGACAGGCGAGCTCGTGCCGCACAGCTGAGGCGGCGGAGCCCGAAGACGTGCGTGCCCGGTCGGGTGCGCACAGGGAAGGCGGCGGGCCCGAGGGGGGACCGCCGCCTTTCTCTGTCTGCCGCGGAAGGGCTCAGCCGGCCCAGGCCGCCCTGTCCGGCCTAGCTGAAGGAGTCGCCGCAGGCGCAGGAGCCCGACGCGTTCGGGTTGTCGATCGTGAAGCCCTGCTTCTCGATGGTGTCGACGAAGTCGATGGAGGCGCCGCCGAGGTACGGAGCGCTCATCCGGTCGGTGACGACCTTGACCCCGCCGAACTCCTTGACGACGTCGCCGTCGAGCGAGCGCTCGTCGAAGAAGAGCTGGTAACGCAGGCCGGAGCAGCCGCCGGGCTGAACGGCGACCCGCAGTGCGAGGTCGTCCCGGCCTTCCTGGTCCAGCAGGGCCTTGACCTTGCCCGCGGCGGCATCGGACAGGAGGATGCCGTCGCTCACGGTGGTGGTGTCGTCCGATACGGACATCTGCTTCTCTCCCGGGTTGTACGGACTGCTTGCCGACAGTTCAACCGGCTCGGCCGCGGATTCATTCCGGGCGCTGGCGCGTGTCTTTTTGCCTCCTTCATGCTCGCACACCGGCTCCTGAATCGTCAGCGGGCGGCCCTGCCTGGAATGCGTCACATCGACGCTATCGGCATCGTCAAAGTGACGTGAATCAGGTTATGATAGATAACGTCAAATAGACGAAAAGGCTTCGCAGACTCGCTCCGACTCGTTCGCAGAGAAGACTCCGCTCGCAGAGAAGAAAGGGTGCGTGACGTGACCACCGCCCAGACCCGACAGGATCTCGCTGTCCAGCCGACACCGCTGGCCCTGCTGCTGCTCGGCCGCGAGGCCGACCCGCGCAGCGAACGGGGCGTGGAGTGTCCCGGCGATCTGCCCTCCCCGTCCGACCCGGACCTGGTGGAGCGTGCCCGCGTGGCCAAGGAGAAGCTCGGGAACAAGGTCTTCGTCCTCGGCCACCACTACCAGCGCGACGAGGTCATCCAGTTCGCGGATGTCACCGGGGACTCCTTCAAGCTCGCCAGGGACGCGGCGGCGCGGCCCGACGCGGAGTACATCGTCTTCTGCGGTGTGCACTTCATGGCCGAGTCGGCGGACATCCTCACCTCCGAGGACCAGAAGGTCGTCCTGCCGGATCTGGCCGCCGGCTGCTCCATGGCCGACATGGCCACGGCCGAGCAGGTCGCGGAGTGCTGGGACGTACTGACCGAGGCCGGCATAGCCGAGCGGGTCGTGCCCGTCTCGTACATGAACTCCTCGGCCGACATCAAGGCCTTCACCGGCAAGCACGGCGGCACGATCTGCACGTCCTCGAACGCCGAGCGCGCGCTGAACTGGGCCTTCGAGCAGGGCGACAAGGTGCTCTTCCTGCCCGACCAGCACCTCGGGCGCAATACCGCGGTACGGGAGCTCGGGCTGTCCCTGGAGGACTGCGTCCTCTACAACCCGCACAAGCCGAACGGCGGTCTCACGGCCCAGGAGCTGCGGGACGCGAAGATGATCCTGTGGCGCGGGCACTGCTCGGTCCACGGACGCTTCTCGCTGGACTCCGTCCAGGAGGTACGGGAGCGGATCCCGGGAGTGAACGTCCTGGTGCATCCCGAGTGCAAGCACGAGGTCGTCGCGGCGGCGGACTACGTCGGCTCGACCGAATACATCATCAAGACGCTGGAGGCGGCGCCCGCGGGCTCCAAGTGGGCGGTCGGCACCGAACTGAACCTGGTCCAGCGCCTGGCGAACCGTTTCGCCGCACAGGACAAGGAGATCGTCTTCCTCGACAGGACCGTCTGCTTCTGCTCGACCATGAACCGCATCGACCTGCCGCACCTGGTCTGGGCGCTGGAGTCACTGGCCGAGGGCAACGAGGTCAACCGCATCCAGGTCGACAAGGAGACGGCGGACTTCGCTCAGCTGGCACTGGAACGGATGCTGGCGCTGCCGTAGGGAGCATGGCCGCAGGCGGCACAGGCCCCAGCACCCCACCCCCTACGGCGGCGGGGGCACCCCGACCACACCCGGGCGCCCCCGCCGCCGCCCAGGTAGTCGTGGTGGGCCGGCAGGTCCCGTGCCACGTGGGGGCCGCCCCTCTGTTTTTGATTGTGGCGGGGGGGTTG
>NZ_FMDK01000979.1 GCF_900091995.1 Streptomyces sp. MnatMP-M17 | reverse complement strand
CGTCCGTGCCTGGTGCGGTGCGCCGGCCGGCGGAGAGGCGGGAAGCAGGGCCTGCGGGAGTACGACGACCGCCGCCACGCCGCCCTGCTGGTGCTCGCGCAGCTCGATCCGTACGCCATGGCGCGCCGCGAGCAGCGCGGCGACCCGCAGACCGAGTCCCTCGCCCTCGATCTCGCTTCCGTACCGCTTTCTCGCCCGGCCCTCGATGCCCTCGGACTCACCGGTGTCCTTGGCGTCCTCGGGCTCGGCGAGCCGCGCGTTCAGTTCGGCGAGCCGGTCCGCGGACATACCGATGCCCTGGTCCTGGACGGAGAGCATCACCTCGCCGCCCTCCAGCAGCCAGCCGGAGAGCTGCACCTCGGCGTCCGGCGGCGAGAAGGAGGTGGCGTTCTCCAGCAGTTCGGCCATGAGATGGCTGAGGTCGTCCGCGGCGAAGCCGGCGACCTGGGCATGTGCCGGCAGCGAGTGGATCGTGACGCGCTCGTACCGCTCGATCTCGCTGACGGCGGCGCGCAGGACGTCCACGAGCGGTACGGGCCCGTTGGAGCCGTGGCCGTGCTCATGGCCGGCCAGCACCAGCAGATTCTCGCTGTGCCGGCGCATGACCGTGGCCATGTGGTCGAGCTTGTAGAGCGTGTCGAGCTGCTCCGGCTCCTGCTCGCGCTCCTCCAGCCCTTCGATCACGGCGAGCTGGCGCTCCACGAGGCCGAGCGTGCGCAGCGAGAGATTGACGAAGGTGTGGTGGACGGTGTGCCGCAGCCGCTGGAGCTGGCCGCCGATCTCGGCCGTACGCTCCTGGAGTTCGGCGCGCTGCGCGACGACCTTCTCGCGCGCGGCGATCAGATCGGTGCGGTCGCCGTCGAGCGTCTCGGCGCGGGCGGAGAGTTCGAGCAGCTTGCCGTGCAGGCCGTTGAGAGACCGTACGACCTGGGCGAACTCGTCGTTGCGCCCGGTGAACCTGACCGGTTCCTCGGTCTCCGGCGCCGCCGCGAGCCGGGCCGCGCCGATCCGTACGACGGCGAGCGGCCTGGTCAGCGTACGGGCGACGGCGGTGGACACACCGACGGCGATCAGCAGACAGCCGCCGAGGAGCGCGATCCGCAGTTCGAGGCCGGTGACGGCGTCGTCGCGGAGCAGTTCGAGACGCTCCAACTGGCTGGAGCCGAGCCCGGACTCGACGCCGCGCATCTGGTCGATCCTGGCGGAGAGCGCGGCCTCGACCTTCGCCTGGTCGGCCTCGCGGTCGGCGTCGGAGAGTTCGGGCCGGTCGGTGAGCCGCGTCAGATAGCCCTCGGCGGTCTTGACGTCCGGTCCGGTGACGGTGGCGGTCAGGGACTCGCGCGCCTCGCTGTCGGCGGTCTGGTCGAAGTCGGCGAGGGCGGCGAGTTCACGGACGCGCGACTGCTGGGCGGTGGCGCTGAGCTCGTCGCGCAGCTGGTCGTTCTTCTTGCTGTCCGAGTCGGCCGAGGGCTCTACGAGGAGTCCGGTGATCGGGTCGTACTGCGGCGCGGAGTCGGTGGGCGCGGGCACGGCGAGCGCGGCCAGCAGCAGTCCACGGGAGGCGGAGGCCTGCTCGACGGCGCGGCCGAGCGCGCCGGGCGCGCGGGTGCCGTCGGCGGCCTCGGCCGG
>NZ_FMDK01000178.1 GCF_900091995.1 Streptomyces sp. MnatMP-M17 | reverse complement strand
CCTTGAACACCGCCCAGCCGGTCGACAGGATCACATCGCCTATCGAGACGGAGAGAGTCCGCTGGTACTCGGCGATCTGTGCCTCCAGCGCCGCGATGGACGCGTCGAAGCTGGAGGCCGTCGAGGTCAGACCGCTGGGGTCGGCATGGGTGACCGGGTTGTTGTTGGCGTACGAGTAGCCGTTGGCCTGGAGCGGATCGCTCTCGTCCAGCACCGGGTCCGCGGAGATGAACCTGCCCGTGGCCGGGTCGTACTCCCGCGCCCCGAGGTGCACCAGGCCGGCCGCCGCGTCGTCGTCGCCGGTGGCGAAGGCGGTGCGCGAGCGCTGCGAGATGTTCGCGGCGCGGTCGTCACCCCACGGGTCCTTCTTGGTGATGTGCACGGCCTGGCCGCCGTCCAGACGGACCTCGGCCAGCGGGGTGCCGTTGTGGTCGACCGCCGCGGCGAACATGTACTCGCTGGTGCCGCCCGTGGAGTTCGCACCGCGGTAACGCGTCACCGTCGGGGCACCACCGTGCCCGTAGGTACGCTCCGCGGAGCGGACCTTGCCCGCGGCGGTCAGGGCGACGGTGGTGTCGGGCAGGTGCAGCACCGCCCCGGCGCCCGAGCGCTCCAGCAGGCGGTTGCCCAGGGCGTCGTACACATACGTCGTCTTGGAAGCCGGCTTCCACATCTGGCCGGGCGCAGCCGAGTTGCAGGTCGCGAGTACCAGATCGGTGCCGACCGTGGTGGCCGGGGCGGCCATGCACAGACCGCTGTTGTGTTTGAGCTGACCGGTGCTCAGCGACTCCCAGCGCTGCGCGGCCGAGGCGGTGTCGCATGCCCGGATCTGGACGGCCGCGCCGACGGTGGTGCCGTTCGGCTGAGCGCAGCGGCCCGCGACGACGAGCTGTCCGACGGAGGCATTCTCGGCCGTGCCGTCATTGTCGGTGTCGGTGGCCTGGAGGCGGAAGTTCTGCGCCTTGGTGCTGTTGCACACCCATATCTGGAGGGCGGTTCCGGCGGTGGTGAGCGAGTCTGCGAGGTCGAGGCACATGTCGGCCGCGCCGGTCCAGGCCCCGGAGCCGTCGGGGCCGAAGCCGGTGACGGACTCGGCCTGGCCGTCCCAGGTCCAGGTCAGGCTCTGGCCCGCGTCACCGCCCGAGGTACGGGTCTCCAGATTGCCCGCGGTGTCATAGGTCTGTGTGGAGCGGGACTTGACGGTGGGCCCGGCCGTCGCGGTGGAGGTGGTGGTGTAGGAGGTCAGGGTGTGCGGCTGGTCGTTCTTGGCGGTGTCGCTGGTGCCGTAGGTGTAGTCGGTGACGACATCAGCCTTGGTGTCTCGTACTCCCGAGGTGAACGTCGGGTCGGCTTTGTGGGCCGTCTTCTTCTCGCGGTTGCCCAGGACGTCGTAGGTGTACGACTGCCAGTAGCCGTCACTGTTGGAGGAGACGTTGACGGTCCCGTCGGAGTACACCGGCTCGGCCGTGCTCCTGCCCGGGGCGGTGCAGGACTTGCCGCCGGGCGTCGTCCATGCCTGCGTCAGCTGTCCGAGCGTGTCGTACGTGAAGCACTGCTGGTCGGTGGCGGCTTCGCCGATCTTGTCGCCGATGGACAGGATGTTGCCCGAAGGGTCGTAGGCGTAGGAGCGCCTGCTCACGTCGGTTCCGGTGACGACGGTCCTGTCGGTGGCGTTCTCCCGGACGAGGGCGCTGGTCAGCAGCTCGCCGGTGGACTCGTTGAAGGTGTTGTCCTGCCACACCCGGTGGCCCTGTTCACCCACGGTGGAGCGCAGCACCTGCCCGTAGGGCGAGTAGGAGGTCTCGCCGACGTACCAGTCGTGGCCGGAGACGGTGACCGGGAGCCCGGCCTCGTTGTAGCGGGTGATCACGGATTCGGCGCTCAGGCCGCCCACCGCCGGAGTGGTGTACGACTCCGGCTGGCCGTCCGAGTCGTAGGTGTAGTTGTAGGTGTACTGGGTGACGAAGCCGTCGGCGGTGGTGCCCGCGGTCGGGCCGTCGGGCAGCTTCAGGGTCATCGCCGTGGGCTGGTAGTCGGCGGTGTAGCCGGCGATGGAGGTGGTGTAGGCCTTGCCGTCGGTGTAGCGGGTGGCCGAGGCGAGCTGGCCCTTGCCGCCGGACGCGGAGTCGTACACGTACGACTGGACGGCGGTGCCGGAGGTACCGCCCTTCGGGGTGGCCTTGACCTCGGCCACACGGTTGAAGCGGTCGTAGCTGTAGGAGAGGGTCTGACCGCGGGCGTCGGTCGCCGTGTCCACACGCCCGTACGCGTCGTACGCGGTGTGGGTGGCGCCGGTGTCGGGGTCGGTGGTGTCGGTGACCCGGCCCAGGGGGTCGTAGTCCCGCGTGCGGGTGTGGCCGGCCTCGTCGGTGGTGGTGACCAGGTCGCCGCGGGTGTCGTAGGAGTAGCGGGTGCTGATCTCACCGGCGGCGCTCAGAGCCGTGTCGCTGAAGGTGTCCTGGCGCACGGTGCGGCCCAGCGCGTCGGTCCACACCCGCGAGGCGGGCGTGCCCTTCGGCTGACGGACGACGGTGTAGTCGAGGCCGTACTCGTAGCGGGTGCGACGGTCCGCGCTCTGCACCGCCTTCCCGTTGTTGGTGTACGTCTCGCCCGTCTGCGGATAGGAATCGTGGACGGGAGTGACGGTGAGCACGCGGCCCAGGCCGTCGTAGGTGTAGTCGGTGGCGTTGGGGACGAGCGACTGGGAGGCGGGGACCACCAGCGAGGTGTCGGGATCCCCCTCCATGTAGTAGGCGTTCCTGGTGGAGCGGACCTGCCCGGAGCCGTTGTGGAGGGTGTCGGTGATCAGCCGGCCGCCGCCCACCGCCGGGGTCTGGGACTGCCGCTCGCGGCCCAGACCGTCGTAGATCGTGGTGGAGGACTTGTAGGCGCCGTCCCCGGCCGAGGTCTTGTCGGGGTTGTCCGCGAGCGACTCGGTGACCACGGACACCGGCCGCCCGGGGTCGGTGTTGTAGGAGTAGCGCACGGTGGGGTCGTCACCGGTGGACTGGGTGGGGTCCCAGGCGGCGGTGGTGCGCCCGAGTGGGTCGTACCTGTACGAGGCGACGCGGCCGTTGGGATCGGACGAGGTCAGGGTGGCCCCGCGGCCTGGCTCGACGGTGGCGACGGATCTGAAGCCGGTCTCCGCGCCGTCGACGACCTTGCTGCCCTGCACCGTCTCGATCTCGTAGACCTGACCGTCGGACGGCTTGTACGCGGTGGTGTTGCTCAGCCCCGTGGTGTCGGTCACCTTCTTGACACGGCCGTACGAGTCGTACGCGGTCTGCGACTCGGGGTGGGTGGTGTCCCAGGCGGTGCCGGCTCCCGTCGGCACCTCGGTCCTGGTCACCTGGCCCTTGGCGGGCGTGGCGGTGTGCGAGGTGGCGTCGTCGTAGTAGACGCGCGAGCCGGAGACCAGCGTCGAACCCGTCGAGGCCGACAGCTCGGCGGAGCAGGTGCTGGTGCCGGTCGTGGTGACGGTCCGGCTGACCAGGCCGATGAGGTACTTGTCGGTGTTGTGCACGTACGAGGTGCGGGTGCACGACTCGTCGCCGGGGGCCGCCTTGTCGCCGTACTCCCGTACCTCGGTCGGCAGACCGTAGGTGCCGTCGTAGTCGGTCTCCGTGGTCACCGTGCGCAGGGTCGACGAGTCGTCCCCTGTGCCCGAGGACTTGGTGATGGTCTTGACGGTGTCGAGGGTGACGCGTTCGGCGACCACGTCCGGGCCGTCGGTGCGGTCGCGGACGGCCAGGCGAACCGGGTCGTCGGGGACGTTGACGGTGCGTGATATCCAGCCGGTGGAGGTGGCGTCGCCTTCTCTGGTGTAGGTCAGGGACTCGGCGACCATGCCCGCGTACGCCTGCCGGTCGGGCTTGATGTCCGCGCCGGTGATGTCGGCGAGCGTGGAGGAGCGCTTCACGTCGTCGGAAGGATCGTTGGGCGTGCTGTCCGCGAGGACGTCGTCGCTCATGCCTCGGAAGTAGCGCGTGACCGTCTTGGCGGCGACGCTGCCCGCGGTGTCCTCCGTTTTGCCGGAGACCGTGGTGATGACGGGATAGCCGCGCCACTGGTCCCAGGTACGGGTCTTGGGCCGGGAGAACTCCGCCTGGTTCTTGGCCCACAACGCGCCGTCGACATCGTCGCCGAAGGTGTCGTACGAGTAGGTCGTCGTCAGTTCCTCCGCGTCCGCGAGGCGTGGGAACTCCGTGATCTTCGCGACCACGTATTTTTGGAACCACGAGATCCGCTTGTCGGTCAGCTCACCGTCGGCATGCCAGTAGGCCGGATAGCAGAGCAGCTTGTTCTTGTCCGGATCGGGGAAGTCCCTACCGCTGGCGCAGGCGCCACCGGGTGCCTTGTACTCGACGTGGGTGCGCCCGCCGTACTCGGAGACCACGTCCTGGACGCGCAGTCGGCTGAAGAGCGGCGAGGTGTCACCCGAGCCCTGTTGGACGCGGTTGGGCAGCGGGTTGCTGTTGTGGCCGAAGGAAAGGGGGTTGAGGCGCCCGGTGTCACCGTCCACCGCGTAACCGGTGCGGGTGATGGACTCCAGCCACAACGAGGTGTACTCACCGGTCAGGTCCCAGGGGAAGGACTGCTTGAGGTCCCAGGCGTCCACCTTCGACAGCAGGGTCGTGGTGGCCGAGTCGTCCGCCAGGCCGCACGCGTGCCGGGAGCCCGACTCGTTGCCGTTGCCGTCCGAGGTGTACTCGGTGAGCCGCACCCCCTGTTCACGCTGGGCGCACGCGGTGACCTTGGCCAGGCGCTTGCGGGACCAGAAGGTCGGGGCGTACGTGGAGCACTTCTTGTCCGCCTTGCAGGCGAGGTCCGCGGGGGTGTCGAACCAGGGCCGGGTGAGGTGGGACTGCTTGGAGTCGAAGTTGCCGCTGGAGCACTTCCACTCCTTGTCGTCGTCGAAGCAGCGCTCGCCGGTGGTGAAGACCATGCGGCCCAGCGGCTCGGCGGAGAAGAGGGTGTTCGCGCGCTGCCCGTAGTCGACGCGGGTGAGATAGCCGGCCCGGTCGTAGGCGACCGCACTGGCCTCCTTGTTGTTCCGGGCGTAGGCGTTGGTCTCCTTGTCCCACCACAGTGTCATCGCGTTGTCGGTCAGGTCGAGGACGTAGTCGAGCTGGAAACGCCAGCCCTGGTCGCAGAACGACTTGGCGAAGTCGGTGTTGTAGCAGGGGTCACTGCTGTGGTTGCCCGCGACCGGCACCGTCAGCACCGAGTCGGTCTCCTCCTTGCCCGACGACCAGCCCGGCAGTCGGTTGAGACCGAAGTAGTACTGCATGCCGTCGCTGGTGGTGACGCGCCAGAACTCGCCGTTGTCGTCACCGTTGCCCGAGGTGTGAGTGACACCGAGGATGCGCTTGTAATCGTCGGAGTCGAGCAGTTCGACGCGCGTGTTGTCGCCGCGGGCACTCTTCCACTCTTTGGTGGTGTCGTCGCGCACCAGCTCGGTGGTGGTGCCGTTGAGGGAGAGCGTGGCGTTGTAGCTGCCCCAGCACTGGTCCCCGGTGAAGTGTCCCTTGTTGTTGGCGTCGGCGGTGTCGGCCGCGCAGCCCACGAAGGTGCGGGTGATGGAGCCGGGCTGGTAGTCCCAGCCCTCGCCGATCCAGGAGACCTGGTTGTTCGTGGCGGACGTACGCCCGTCGGAAGTCTGCGAGTTGTAGCTGAGCGTGACATTCGGGGACGGGCCCGCGGGAACATTCGGACCGGCCATCGTGTACGCGTAGGTGAAGGCGCCGGAGGAGCCGCCCGCACTCCAGGAACCGGCGGAGACCAACGGGGAGGCGGCGAAGTCGCCACCGGAGCCCGCCCCGTAGGAGGTGCCCACCATCAACGCGCCGCCTCCGGAGCCGGCGACCTGCTGGACGCTCGTGGCCCCGCTCGTCCCTCGCCACACCGCGGCCTCCGCCGACGAGCCCTCCCCGGTGCTCGCGGCGGTGCCTGCCCCGCTCGCCGAGCCGCTCGACACGGCTTGCAGAGCAGCGGTGTCCACGGTCAAGTTGAGAATGGTCTCCGGAATCTCGGCGGTGGTCTCGGAGTCACCCACCTCGTCGTCAGCCGGGTCCTCGCCGGGGTCCCCGCCGGGATCGGGCTCGGAGCCGTCGCCGGAGCCGCGCGGCACGCTCACCGTCCTACCGGTGCGCTTGACCTCGGTGGTCACGGGGACGCCCTGCGAGCACTCCTCCGACTCAGGGGTGGTGGCGTAGCAGGAGGGCATGAGAGCGAAGGAGAGCCGGTCGAGCCACTGGGCGCTGTATGCCTCGGCGAAGCGGGTGGCGTCGATGGAGACGACCGCGTCGCCGGTGGCGGTGTCGGGTGCGTCGACGGCGAGCATGAAGCCCTGCGCGCCGGTGCTCACCGCCTCGGCCTCGGACGAGACCGCGACGCTCCACTGGCCCTCCAGGGCATCGGCCTGCTCGGCGGTCGCGTCCTCCGGCGCGCCGACGCCGACGCTCACCGTGCCGTCGGCGGAGGCGGCGACCTGGGCCGTGCCGCCCGCGGTCAGGCCTGCGACCGCCTTGGTGCCGGACGCCGCCGGCACCTCGGCCACCGCTGCCGGGTCGTGCTCCTTGGCCGGCGTGGTCGAGGCATCGCCGTGGAGCTGTTCGAGGTCGCCGGCCCGGGCCTCGTCGACGGGGACGGCGTCCGTCTTCTGCAACTCGTCGAGCTCGACCTCCGTACGGGTGTTGTTGTCGGGGCCGAACGCCACAGCGCCGGGCAGCAGCGTGGCGTTGAGAGCGAGGAGCACGGCGGCGACAACACCGACCCGCGCTCTTCGGCGTATCAGGCGTTCTCCGGGCGACCTATGCGCCAGCAAACCCTTGCCGCACCACGACAACACCCCACGCACGGCCAATCGACCCTTCCCGAGTCACAAACCATCAGAAACGCTCAGACCGATGGCACATGGTGATCCACGACGGGATGAAACTGCGGCCTTGTGAAGATCCACGTCAAGGCGGAATAAGTTTGTGTTAGCCATGTCACTGTTCAAAATCTGACAAAGAGTTGCAAAGAAAACTTTGAACCGGCATCCCTTCCACCCTGCCTACTCCCCTGCTCCACAAAGGTGTTGATCTCATGAAGATGTCCTGCTCATACTTCAACCGCCCATCCGGTCCGGCGCGTCGCGCTCGCAAGGCTTGCCACAGGCCCAGGGGCAACTCCGAAGAGCCACGCCGCAGCGGCGCCCCCGCGACGCGGCCCATCGTGTTGGAGAAGGGCCTTGAGCGATCTCGACAGCGCCGCCGGATCAAGCGAGGCGGCCCCCGAAGCGACACCCACCGGCAGACGGCGCGGCCGACGTGCCCTCGCCGCCGCGCTGGCGTTGGCACTGCTGGCCGGCGGTTGTGCCGTCATGGCCCTGCGGGACGACAAGCCGTCAGGAACCCCGGCGGATGCCAAGTCCGGGAAGAACAGCGGACCGGGCGACGAGAACACCGCCCAGCGTCAGGCCCGCGAGACCGGAAAGCGGACCGAAGTGGCCACGCTGACCGACGAGTTCTCCACCACGTACGCCAACCCGGACGGCACCTTCACCTACACGTCGTCCGTCGCGCCGGTGCGGGCGAAGAACGCCAAGGGGAAGTGGGCGCCGATCGACACCTCGCTGCGGCGCACGAAGGACGGCTGGTCGACCGTCAACAGCCCCTACCCCGTCACCTTCGCCGCAGGAGACCCCGGGTACGTTCCGGCCGCCAAAGCCCGTGCGAACAGCGGAGGTTCCTCCTCCACCGCAGTCGTCCGCACGGCCTCGTACCGCACCGCCGACCGGGCGAGCGCGTACCACGCCGCCGTCCGGACCGCCGAGCAGCCGGCCTCCTGGACCCCGCTGCTGTCGATGGACGCCGAGGGGCACGAGGTGAATGTCGAGTGGCCCGGGGAACTGCCCGAGCCGGTGGTCGACGACAACAGGGCCTTGTACGAGGGTGTGCTCCCCGATGTGGACCTACTGCTGACCACGCGGGACACCGGCTTCACGAACGTCCTGGTCGTCCACACGCCCGAGGCCGCCACCGAGCTGGCCGGGACCCCGCCGCGCTACCGCGTCACCTCGCCCACGCTCTCCTTCTCCCTCGACCCCGCCACCGATGTCCTCAAGGGCAAGGACCGCGAGGCCAACGAGATCGTGGTCGCGCCCACGCCCTTCCTGTGGGACTCCGCGGGAACCCACGACACGGACATCCCGGCTGCCGATCCGGATGCCGCCACGGGCACCAACGAGGGCCCCGAGGCCGTCGAGGAGAGCACCGCGCCCGGCGGCGGTACGCCTGCCGACGAGAACCCTGAAAACAGGCCCGATCACAACCCGGAGGTCCGGCCGGGTGCCGAACCCGCCGCCTACGCCGTTCAGGCCGGCACCGGCGAGACGCTCGCCCTGCCCGGCCTGAGCGGTCCCGGCGAGGGCGCGCGGGCCGCCACCGCCGCGGCCTCGCTGAGCGACGACGGCGTCCTGACGGTCATCCCGCCGAGCGGCTACCTCACTCGCGCCGAGGCCCCGGAGTACCCCCTGTTCCTCGACCCGTCCATGGTCGGCATCAGGGCCAACTGGACCAGTGTCTACAAGAAGTACCCGAGCTCCAGCTTCTACGACGGCGCCAACTACAACGAGGACACCAAGGAAGCCCGCGTCGGCTTTGAGCGGGACACCTGGGGAACCTCCCGTTCCTTCTTCCGCTTCAAGCTCAAGGACGCCATCAAGAACGCGGACGTCTCCAGCGCCACCATGAAGATCCTGGAGACCCACTCCTGGTCGTGCAGCAAGCGCACGATGCAGGTGTGGCGCACCGATCCCTTCTCCTCCGGTACCACCTGGAACAGGCAGCCCGGCTGGAAGAAGAAGATCACCTCCAAGTCCTTCGCCTACGGCTGGAAGTCGGCCAGCTCCTGCCCCGACGCGTATGTCAACTTCACCGTGACCTCGCTGGCCCAGGATGCCGCCGACGCGGGCTGGGTCTCTTTCAACGTGGGCCTGGTGGCCTCCACTTCGTCCTCCGCGCCGACCACCTCGGCATCGGCCCTGGAGACGGACACGTACTCCTGGAAGAAGTTCAGGGCCGAGGGCGACGGCTCCCCGACGGTGTCCATCACGTACAACCGTAGGCCCGGCACCCCGACTTCGGTCACCATGAGCCCCGGCTCCTGCGACACCAGCGCGTCCCCGTACATCAGGGTCGGCAAAACCACGCCCAGCGCCAGCGCCAAGGCCTCCGACCCCGACAGCGACCTCGTCAAGCTGGAGTTCGAAATCTGGCGCACCAATAACTACGAAACCACCCACAAGAGCCTGTTCAAGGCGGCCGACGACGGCGAACTCACCTCGGTCTCCCTCACCGGCCTGACCAACGGCTACACCTACGCGTGGCGGGTACGGGCCTGGGACGCCAAGGTCAGCAGCGGCTGGGCACCCACCGGTGGCGACGGCATGTGCCGCTTCACCTATGACACCGCCCTGCCTTCGTCCCCCGCCGAGGTCGTCTCGCCGGAGTTCCCCGGCGACAACGACAACGACAACAACGGCGAGGTCTGGTCCGGTGTCACCTTCGGCAACGCCGGGAAATTCACCTTCGCGATCGGTGACGTCAAGGACACCGACATCGTGAAGTTCGTCTACTCCATCAACTCCACCAACTACGCCGGCTACGTCTGCGCCAACGGCAAACAGGGCACCTCGGGCGGCCTCACGGCCTCCTGCTCCACGATCGTCACCTCGGTTACCGCCACCGGGGTCATGCCCCCCGCCGCCGGCCCCAACACCCTCTACGTCAAAGCCGTGGACGCGGCGGGCAACATCTCCCCCGACCCCACCAAGCACACCTTCTACGTCACCCCGCGCCCCAGAGCCGACAGCCCCGGCGACTTGACCGGCGACGGGACCGCCGATCTCGGCCACGTCAACGCCGCCGGAAACTTCTGGATCGACGCGGTGTCGATGAACGGCACGTGGGTCTCGAGCAGCCAGGGCCTTCACAAAAACGGGACGCCGCTGCAGGACGGCGCCACCGCCCCGCACATCTGGAACGGCGACAACACGTACGCCCTGGTCACCCACAACGGCGACTTCGCCCCCGGCGACGGCGTCACCGACTGGGTGGTGCGCACCGCCGACAACCGGCTCTTCATCTACCCCGGTGACGGCTACGGCGCCACCGATGTCACCCGCCGTGTCGAGGTGCGGCTGCCCGCCAACGCACCCTCACCCGCCACCTTCACCGAGATCAAGTCGGCGGGCGACATCACCGGCGACGGCCGGCCCGAACTCTTCGTTGCCGGCGGCGACGGGGGCGACGACCTGTGGGTCTTCGCCGGCTACAGCGGAGGTGCCTTCTCCACCGCCACGCAGATGACCACCGCCTCCTGGGGCGACCGGGACTTCGTGGCGATCGCCGACTACAACGGCGACGGCGCCGCCGATATGACCTACCGCAGCCCCACGGGCAACCTCATCCTGCGCAAGGGCATCCTCGACAGCGACGGGGTGGGCACGGTCCTCAACAGCCTGGGCCAGTCCGGCTGGAGCCTGGACGGCGACGACACCTACGCCGCCGGGGCCATGCCGCCCGCCGATTACCCCCTGGTCTACGGCAGCCCCGACACCCCCGGAGACGGCAACCCCGACACCACCAGCGACGGCATCCCCGACATCTGGGCGACCAACAGCGCCGGGGCACTGCTGCGGTACAAGGGCGGCGCCACCACCCTCGGCGCCGCCACCACGGTGCGCTCCAGCGGCTGGAGCGCCGTGAAGCAGCTCGGCTGACAGCCGACGGCCGACAGCCGGAATGAACTCTTCGGCCCTCCTGGCCCGCTCACATGTCGGGGTAGCCGTTAGCCATCGGGGCAGGGCAGATCGTTACCGCGACGCCGGGTAGCGCCGGTACAGGGGTGGTCCCTGGGACGCGCCAGAGGATGAGTCGCCGTAGCTCCCGCATTCCGGCGAGGGCGGCCAGTTCGGTGGCGTTCGGCGCCCAGTCGAGGAGTACGGAGCGGACTCCGCCCACCGCGGCGAAGCCTGTTCCGCGTGCGCCGGCCACCAGGCTGAGGTGGCGTACGTACAGTTCGGCCGGCAGCGTCCGCGCGCCGTTCGGCCGTGCGCTCAGCCGCAGGCTGTTCAGCTCGACTCCGGCGAGAGTCGTGAGGTCGACCGGTGTCGTCAGTCCGGACACGACGAGCCTGCGCAGCCGAAGCCTGCCCAGAGGCGACAGGTCCAGGGGCCTGGTGGCGGCTCGCGTCGAGCACCGGTCCAGTATCAGCACTTCGAGCGACCGGACGTTCTCCAGCTGTGCCAACGAGGTCATCCCGTTGTCCCGCAAGGTGAGCCGGCGCAGTGCGGGCAGGCCGGCGAGCGGAGTCAGATCGGGTACGTCGTTGCGTATCAGCAGGTCCGTGATGGTCTTGAGGTGCCCGATGCGTTCGATCCGGCGGGGGTTCTGCAAGTGGACGCTGAACCGGCTGAAGTCGATCTCACTGAGCACGTCACGCGCGTACACCTCGTAGTCACCGAACCTGCCCCAGGTCTCCAGCAGCTCGCTGATCGACCGGTTGTCCGGCTTCGCGGTGAACTGAAGGATCTTGTCTATGGCTCCCGGCGGGTTCCACTGCGCGGCGATCCGTGCCACCGCCCGCACCACCAGCGCGGCCCGTTCCGGAGGGAGGCCCTTCGGGTCGGGCAGCAGGTCGAGGACGAACTCGCCGGCCGCGGCGAGCTGGTCCGCGGCGGCCGTGGTCCGCGGCGGGATCAGTTCGGCCATCGCCTCTTCCACCAGGGCACGCACATCGGGTGAGTTCGGGTCCTGGAGTGGCAGTACGGCGCTCTGCTCCAGAACGGCGGCGGCGAGGAGGTACAGGGTGTCACGGTGCTCGGGTTCCGTTCTGCCGCGATCGAGCAGGCTCAGCAGGACCTTCGTCCGCTCGCTGGGCCGTGCGTGCGCGCCGACCATCACCACCACATCGTGCCAGTGCGGTTTGTCCGCGTTGTCGAGCATCAGGTTGAGGTTTTCCTCCTCGACAACCTCCTTGGCCGCGAGATGGTCGCGGAAGGTGCGATGGACGAACTCGATCGAGCGATCGGGCAGCTCACGCAGCAGACCGCTCTCATGGGCGAGGTACTCAAGCGTCCGCCGCGGGCTTTCGCTGCCACTGCGCAGGCCGAAGAGGCTCGCCGCCACGCGGCGTTCGGCGACGTCGTGGTCCAGAATCAGCCGGCGATTGGTGACCAGCCAGAACGCGAGCCGCTGGAGCAGCTTCAGCAGTTCCTCGTCACGCAGCGGCGGATCGCCGCCGTCCGGTCCCATGCCGGCCGCGTCGGCGGCCCGGCCGGGCCGCACCTCG
>NZ_FMDK01000568.1 GCF_900091995.1 Streptomyces sp. MnatMP-M17 | reverse complement strand
CCGCGACCGCCACCGCCTCGGGCGCTCCCGCGCACGCGGAGCCCCGGCTCACCCCGGCCCAGGTCAAGGCCGAGGTCGAGGGCCTGTACGAGCAGGCCGAGGCCGCCACCGAGCGGTACAACGGCGCGAAGGAGAAGGGGGCGGAGGCACGGGCATCGCTGACGGAGCTGCGTGACGAGGCCACCCGCAGAACGGACCGGCTCAACGCCTCACGCAACGCGCTCGGCTCGATCGCCACCGCGCAGTACCGCACGGGCGGTCTCGATCCCGCCGTACAGCTCGCCCTCAGCTCCAGGCCCGACGACTTCCTCGAACGCGCCGGGCTGGCCGAGCGCGCCGGAGCCCGTCAGGCCACCATGGTCGCCGGGATCCGCAAGGAACTCGCCGCGATCGCCCAGCTCCGCAGCCGGGCCGACGACCGGCTCGAAGAGCTCGGGTCCCGTCAGTCGGAGCTGGCCCGCCACAAGTCCGCCATCAAGGGAAAGCTCGACTCCGCCCAGCGGCTCCTGGACCGGCTGGCTCCGGCGCAGCGCGCCCTGTACGGCGAGAACGGCAGGGACGGCGAGAGCAGCAAGAACAGCCAGAACGGGCTGTACGGCCCCGGCGAGGCGGCCAGGAGCGCGGCCGGGGTCGGGGCGCCGGGCTCCCGCGCGGCGGCGGCCGTCGCCTTCGCGTACGGAGCGCTCGGCAAACCGTACGTCTGGGGCGCGACCGGGCCCGGTTCCTTCGACTGCTCGGGCCTGACACAGGCCGCCTGGCGCGCGGCGGGCGTATCCCTGCCCCGCACCACGTACACACAGATCAACGCGGGACAGCGCGTCACACGCGACCGGCTCGCACCGGGCGATCTCGTGTTCTTCTTCTCCGGCGTCAGCCATGTCGGGATCTATGTCGGCGGCGGGCAGATGATCCATGCGCCGCGGCCCGGCTCGGCGGTCCGGCTGGCGCCGATCGACCAGATGCCGTTCGCGGGCGCCACCCGGCCCGCGTAGACCGCCGCCCGGCCCGCGCCACGGGCCCGCGTCACCGGGACGGACCATCCCCGGGTGCCGCGTCTCCTCCTTCGCGCCACGATGAGCAGCAGTACTGCCGTCGGCCGTGAAAGGGAAGCCGTGAGACGAGCCACCGCCGTCAGCGCGTCCGTCCTCACCGTCGGTGCGCTCTTCGTCCTGGCCCCGGTCGGTGTAACGCCCAAGGGCTGCGGTGATCTCTCCGGCGGCCGGCTCTGTATCGAGGGCCCGATCGGTGGTACGGGCCGGTTCACCACGTGGTACGTCCAGCACGAGGACCGGCCCGCCACCGCCGTACGCCTCGGCTATCAGCGCAAGGACCACCGGATCGTCGCGTTCCCGGGGTGGTTCGGGACGCAGCACACCCGAGGCGGGCGGGCCGAGCTGGGCGGCACGCTCGACACCGCGCCGGGCGAGTGCGTACGCGGCCTGCTGGAACACCAGGACAAGACATACGTCACCCAGTGGCGCTGCTCGTAGGCCGGTCCGGACACGGCGGCCGCCCCCGGAACGGCGTCCTCGGCCCCGAGACGGCGTCCTCGTCAGACCAGCCTGCGCGCCGTCGCCCACCGCGTCAGCTCATGCCGGTTCGAGAGCTGAAGCTTCCTCAGGACCGCCGAGACATGCGACTCCACGGTCTTCACCGAGATGAAGAGCTGCTTGGCGATCTCCTTGTACGCGTATCCCCGCGCGATCAGCCGCAGCACCTCACGCTCCCGCTGGGTGAGCCGGTCCAGGTCCTCGTCCACCGGCGGCGCGTCCGTCGAAGCGAACGCGTCCAGCACGAAGCCGGCCAGCCGTGGCGAGAAGACCGCGTCGCCCTCCTGTACCCGGAAGATCGAGTCGACCAGATCGGTGCCGGTGATCGTCTTGGTGACATAGCCGCGGGCACCGCCTCTGATCACTCCGATGACGTCCTCGGCGGCGTCGGAGACCGACAGTGCCAGGAAGCGCACCGGATTCTCGCCCGCGACCATCAGCGGCGCGCAGCGGCGCAGCACCTCCACACCGCCGCCGCCCGGCAGATGGACATCGAGCAGCACGACCTCGGGGCGGGTCGCCGTGATCACGGTGACCGCCTGGTCCACATCGGCCGCCTCACCGACGACCTCGACACCGGTCTGTTCGGTACGGCCGATCTCCGCCTGTACTCCGGTACGGAACATCCGGTGGTCGTCGACGAGCACGACCCGTACACGGCGGCCGTCCCCGGCCGGGCCGCCGCCGCTGTCCGCCGGATTGCCCTTGGCCTGTACGCCCTCGCTCATGGTCTCTGCCCCTCGTCGTCCTGATCACGGTCCTGGTCACCGCGCGGGCCACGGGTCATCCGTCCGCCCGCTCCATCTCCAGCTCGACCTCCGTGCCGCCGCCCGGCACCGAACGCAGCCGCGCCGTCCCGCCGTTGCGCTGCATCCGGCCGATGATCGACTCCCGTACGCCCATACGGTCGGCCGGCACCGCGTCCAGGTCGAACCCGGGGCCGCGGTCCCGTACGGAGAGGAAGACCGTACGGCCCTCCACCTCCGCGAAGACCTGCACCGCGCCCCCATCGCCACCGTACTTGGCGGCGTTGACCATTGCCTCGCGTGCGGCCTGCATCTGTGCCGCCAGTTTCTCGTCGAGCGGGCAGTCGCCGACGACCACGACCTCGATCGGCACACCGTGGTAGTCCTCCACCTCGGCCGCCGTACGCTTCACCGCCTCGGCGAGGGTGGTGGGCTCGTCCTCCTCGTCCTTGCCGCGGCCCTCCGGCTTGTAGAGCCAGGCGCGCAGCTCGCGCTCCTGCGCGCGGGCGAGCCGGCGGACCTCGCCCGGCTCGTCGGCGTTGCGCTGGATCAGGGTGAGGGTGTGCAGCACGGAGTCATGGACATGCGCCGCGACCTCGGCGCGCTCCTGCGCGCGGATACGCATCAGGCGCTCCTCGGAGAGATCCTGAGTCATCCGTACGAGCCAGGGCCCGGCGAGCAGCGCGACTCCGGCGACGACGGCGATGGCCCCGGTCAGTACATTGCCGAACTGGGCCGCCGAGCCGCGCACCACCATGAAGACGGCGAGGCCCAGACCGACCAGGGCGACTCCCGCGAGCGTGCGCGCGAGCTGGAAGAGCCTTCGGCGGCGGCCGACCTCGGTCCAGCGGGCACGGCGCGCGTTGTCCGCCTGACGCCAGACCAGAACGACGCCGGCGCCTATCAGCAGCAGCGGCCAGATATAGCGGTCGGCGTGGCTGCGGCCGAAGCTGACGTTGCCGATGAAGATGCCGGCGCCTATCACCAGCGCTATCAGCGCGAAGACCTGGCCCTTGTCCGGCTTGCGCAGCCGGCGTCTGCCGTCGGGGCTGATCTCGAAGAGGGAGCGTGACTCGACGACCGTGCCGCCGACGCCGAGCGGGACGACGATCCAGAAGACGGCGTAGAGCAGCGCGCCGAGGCCCTGGGAGAAGAAGAGAGCGAGGAAGACGAGCCGCACCCAGACGACCGGCAGCCCGAGATGTCCGGCGAGACCGCGCGCCACACCGCCGAGGAGACGGCTGTCCGCGCTGCGGTACAGCTTGCGCGCCGGCGGCTCGTCCGGCACGGAAGCACGGGCGGCGGAAGGCGCGGCGGAGCGTGGCGGGGCGGCTGGCATGCCTTCGATGGTCACATGGCCGGGTGCGGGAGGACATCAGGGTCGGACCCCTGATGCGACCCTGATGCCATACCGCTCCCGGATCCCAAGGGCCGTCCGGTCCCGGATCCGCCTGGCTGCTGAGGGAACGGTCCTGCGAAGACGCGTCCCTCCGGAGCAGCGCACGCGCAAACGTCCATGATCCCCGAAGCGGCCCGGGAGCCAATATCAGGGTGAGCCCAGGGTCGGCATGGCTGGAGGCGCGGGACACGGACCGTCACCATGGACATATGACCCAGCCGTCGGCCCCGTCGCCCATCGCACAGGCCGCCGCGCCACCCGAGGCATCCGCTTCCGCGTCCGCCCCGGGCTCAGCGCCGCCGCCTCCCGCGTCCCCTCAGCTTCAGCGCAGCCCGCGCCAGAAGGTGTTCGCCGGTGTGTGCGGCGGGCTCGGGCGGTATTGCGACGTGGATCCGGTCATCTTCCGGATCGTCGTCGGAGTGCTCACGGTCACCGGCGGTATCGGGCTGATCTTCTACGGCTTCGCGTGGCTGCTGATCCCGCTGGACGGCGCGGAGGAGAACGAGGCCCGCAAGCTGCTGTCGGGACGGGTGGACGGGGCCTCGCTGATAGCCGTGCTGCTCGCGCTGATCGGGTGCGGGCTGTTCCTGTCCATGCTGGGCAATGACGGCACCCTCGGCTTCGCCGCCATGCTCTCGCTCGCCGTCGTGGGCTCCGCCGTGTGGTCGCAGCGCCGCCGCGCCGCCGCGCCCGACGGCGCGGCACTCGATCCGGCGACGGCGCAGGCCGTGGCGGAGGCGCCTCCGGAGACGATGGCGCCGCCGATACCGGGCATCCACTCGTGGTGGCGTGACCCGATAGTCAAGGACGGCACCACGGGCCCGACCGTGGATGTCTATCTCTGGGGTCCCGAGGACGGCGAGGGCGGTGCGAAGCGGTCGTGGCACCACCGCTCGGCCACCTCGCCGAGCCCGGCACGTCCCCGGGGACCACGCGGGATCGGCGGCAGCGTCCTGCTGCTCGCGCTGATAGCGGGCGGGCTCGGCACGGGCCTGTCCTGGGAGAGCCGGCCGTTCGGTACGAGCCTGGAGGCAGGACTGGCCAGCGCGCTCGCGGTCTTCGGGATCGGTCTCGCGGTCAGCGCCTTCCTGGGCCGCACCGGTGTCGGCACGATCTTTCTGACCGTCGTCACCGCCGGGCTGCTCGCGGGTGCGTCGGCCGTCCCGAAGAACATCACCACGGAGTGGGGCCGTCAGCACTGGACACCCGCCTCGGTCGCCGCGGTGCAGCCGCGGTACGAGCTGGGCTCCGGCATCGGCACACTCGACCTGTCCGGGCTCGCCGTGCCCAAGGGCCGCACCGTCAGTGCGTCCGCCGAGGTGGGCGCCGGACAGCTCAAGGTCGTCGTACCGCAAGGAGTGACCGTGAAACTGCGTGCGCAGGCAGGGCTCGGGGACATCCGGCTGCCAGGAGATCCGCCGAACGATGTGGACATAGCCCCGGACCAGTCCCGGCAGCGCACGCTGACACCGCGTGCGGGCGCCGGGCCGGCCGGCACGCTGGATCTGGAGCTCGAAGTCGGCCTCGGCCAGGTGGAGGTGACCCGTGCTGCGTCATGAGATCCGGCCCGGCCGGCTGGTCGCGGGACTGGCGGTGCTGGGCGCGGCGGTCGCGTACGCCGGTGATGCCGCGGGCTCCTGGCACACACCGTGGTACGCGGTGTTCCCGGTGGTCTTCGGCGGTCTCTTCCTGGCCTCCTTCGTGGCCGCCGCCGACTACCTCATACGCCGCCGTCGGTCGGCCAGGAGAGCGTCGAGGGAGAGCACCGGGGCTCCGGCGAGCACCAGCGGCAGCCAGGCCATCAGATAGGCGAGGTCGTTGCCGTAGTAGTACGGATCGCTCTGCCAGCTCATGGTCAGCCACAGGCTCAGCGAGATGAGGGCGCCGCCGAACGCGGCGAGCCGGGCCAGCAGTCCGAAGAGCGTGCCCAGGCCGACGGCGAGTTCACCGATGGCGATGGCGTATCCGAATCCCGAAGGGTTCTTGAGCGCGAGATCGACCAGCGCGGGAATGGCCGAGCTGTCCCGGACCGCGCGCATCAGCTCGCCGACCGAGCCCGGGCCGGTCGCCGAGAAGAAACCGCCCTGAGTCAGTTTGTCGATTCCCGCGTAGATGAAGGTGACGCCGAGGAAGATCCGCAACGGCAGCAACGCGAAGCGTGTGGCGTTCTCCCGCCAGCCGCGCCGCTCACCGCCGATCTGCCCATAGGTGTCCGTCCGGTAGCCATAGGTCATCGCCGGTCCGCCTCTCCCTGTCCCACACCGCTGCCACGGGAGCCAGTGCCCTCGTGTGCCCTTGCCCATGCATACGGATACGACTCGTCCGGCGCTCAGTGAACCAGCCGCCGGGCCTCAGGAATCGGCCATGTCTGTGAAGGGTTTGAACAACTGCGCGGGAGATACGTTCCGTTGCGGTCAGTCCATGACCTCGACGATCACGCGGTTCGTCTCCACTCCCGCCGCCGTCACGACCTGCACCTCCACGGAGCCCGGCTCCACATCGACCGGTACGGGCACGGTGAGACAGGTGTCGGACGGATTGGCGAAGCCGCCGGGCACCGGGATCAGCGGTACATGGACATGGACGGAGCCGATCCGCACGACCATCCGGGCCAGCCGGTCCGGAGTGCCCGCGCCCGGTGGTACGAAACCGGCGCCGCGGATCTCGATGTCGTCGCCGGTACGGATGGGCGCGTCCAGATCGCCCGCCTCCCGGGCCCGTACGACCGACAGAACGAGAGGCTTCCCGCCCTCCGCGTACTTGCCCGCGAAGTAGGTGGCGGCGGAGACGACGACCAGCAGGGCGAGCGCCCAGGGCAGATCGGGCAGTTGCTCGGGCCGCCGGGCGAGACGGACACCGGAGAAGAGAAGGGCCACGACATTGACGACCGCGTACTGCACATCGGTGAAGCTGCCGCGCCCGCCGTCGTCGCAGAGCAGATCGGCCAGCCGCGGCCGTTCGGCCCGTACCTTCTGGAGCCGCTGGGCCAGTACGCGTACGGACACCACCCGGCGGACGATCACGGCGATACCGCAGACCACGGCCAGTACCGTCACCATGCCCGCGCCCCGGGCGAGTTCGAGCCCGGCGATCAGCTCGTCGCGCCGGCCGTGCCCGGAGGCGCCCGCGAGCTGGAGGGCGAGCACGAGCACGGAGAAGACGACGAGCAGCACCCAGGCGGAGGCGATGGTCCGTGAGGTCGACAGCCGGTTGTCCTCACCGATCAGCGGCGCGAGCAGTCCGCCACGGGCGCGGTGCAGCCGGGCCGCGACGGTGAGCAGTCCCGCGACGACGAGCGCGGCGACCAGCCCGGCCGTACGGGCGGCGCTCCAGCCGACTCCGATCGCGGTCGCGGTCTGGGCCAGCGCGAGCGCCACGACGGCGCCCCAGACCACCAGCAGCGTATGCCGCCAGACGGAGTGCAGCCAGGCGTTGCCCGCCTCACGGCTGCGATCGGCCACCGCGCGGGCGGACTGGGTGAGTTCGTCCGAAACCCACTGCCGGGAGGCTCCCGCGGAGTGCGCGACCGCGGCCGGCAGCCCTTGCCCGGCGGCCAGTTCGTCCCGCTTCTCCAGGAACGCGGCCACGGCCCGCCGATGCCCTTCGCGCGCCCCGTGCGGGCAGTCGCCGCACGTACAGCCCCCGCCGTGCGCGCCCTCTCTTGCCACTTGCACAGCCACGCCGAATGCCGCCTTCCCCGCCCCGCCCACGAACTACCTTGCTACGCCTGGGAATTGTGCCGTACAGAGTGAGGTACGCGCGCAATCGGCCCGGTCGGTACGGGTGAGAACACGGTGACGATGTTGACTCCCGTCGACTCACCGACGCGGGCTCACCGGCCCGGACGCGCGTCCGGCCGCTCCGGGCTCAGTCTCCTGCCGCGGTCACTCCCACTCGATGGTGCCCGGCGGCTTGCTCGTCACATCGAGGACCACGCGGTTCACATCCGCGACCTCGTTGGTGATCCGTGTGGAGATCCGGGCCAGCACGTCGTACGGCATCCGAGTCCAGTCCGCGGTCATCGCGTCCTCGGACGAGACGGGACGCAGCACGATCGGATGGCCGTAGGACCGTCCGTCGCCCTGGACGCCGACGGACCGTACATCCGCGAGCAGGACCACCGGGCACTGCCAGATGTCACGGTCGAGACCGGCCGCGGTCAGCTCCTCGCGGGCGATCGCGTCCGCCTCGCGCAGCAGGTCGAGACGCTCGCGCGTGACCTCGCCGACGATTCGGATACCGAGCCCGGGGCCCGGGAAGGGCTGGCGGTGAACGATCTCGTCCGGCAGGCCCAGCTCCTGGCCGACCATCCGGACCTCGTCCTTGAAGAGCTGCCGCAGCGGCTCGACAAGCTCGAACTCGATGTCGTCGGGAAGCCCGCCGACATTGTGATGGGACTTGATGTTGGCGGTGCCGGTGCCGCCGCCCGACTCCACGACGTCCGGGTAGAGCGTGCCCTGTACAAGGAACGCGACGTCCTCGCCCTCAGCGCCCGCCTCGGCGACGATCTCGGCCTGGGCCTGCTCGAAGACCCGGATGAACTCCCGGCCGATGATCTTCCGCTTCTGCTCGGGATCGGAGACGCCGGCCAGCGCGGTGAGGAAGCGCTCCTGCGCGTCGACGACCTTGAGCTGTACGCCCGTGGCGGCGACGAAGTCCTTCTCGACCTGCTCGGTCTCGCCCTTGCGCATCAGACCGTGGTCGACATAGACGCAGGTGAGCTGGGAGCCGATGGCCCGCTGGACCAGCGCGGCGGCCACGGCCGAGTCCACGCCGCCCGACAGACCGCAGATGGCGCGCTTGGTGCCGACCCGCTCACGGACGAGGGCGATCTGCTCGTCCAGCACATTGGCGGTGGTCCAGGTCGGCTCGATACCGGCGCCACGGTAGAGGAAGTGCTCCAGGACCTGCTGGCCGTAGGTGGAGTGCATCACCTCGGGATGGTGCTGGACTCCGTAAAGCCTCTTCTCGTCGTTCTCGAAGGCCGCTACGGGCACGACATCCGTGGACGCGGTGACCGTGAAACCGGCGGGCGCGGCGGAACAGGCGTCGCCGTGCGACATCCAGACCGCCTGCTCGGCCGGCGTGCCCTCGAAGAGCGTGGAGCCGGTCTTGGAGACATGCAGCGGAGTACGGCCGTACTCACGCGCGCCCGTGTTGTCGACGGTGCCGCCCAGCGCGGTCGCCATGAGCTGGAAGCCGTAACACATCCCGAAGACCGGGACGCCGGCCTCGAAGAGCGCGCTGTCGACGCTCGGAGCGTTCTCCGCGTAGACGGAGGACGGGCCGCCGGAGAGGATGACCGCCCTGGGCTTCTTCGCCAGCATCTCGGCCACGGGCATCGTGGACGGGACGATCTCGCTGTAGACGCGGGCCTCGCGGACGCGTCGGGCGATGAGCTGGGCGTACTGCGCACCGAAGTCGACGACGAGGACGACATCGGGGGCGGCGGCGGTGGGCGCTGCTGGCACGGGGCGGCCTTCCGGCGGTGACTTGCGTGGGATCTGCTGGCTGTCTCGATTCTAACGGGGAGCGACGACGGGCCCGGTCCGCCGACGGCGGGGGGACCGGTCCGCCGATGGCGAGGGGCCCGGGCCGCCGATACGTCTCAGCATCCGGTCACCGTCCGGGCCCGCTTTGACCCGCGCGGGGGCTCCGGGGCCATACTGGCCGCATGCGCGAGCAGCAGACCTTCGTCTTTACCTATGGCACCGGCCCGTCCGGCTGCCATGGTCGTGCTGCTTGAACTGACACGCGACTTCCCAGGCGCCCCGGGCCGACAAGGCCCGGGGCGTCTGTCGCGTTCGGGGCCTTACGACCTCCGGGACGCACCGCACTCCCGACAAGGACTCCGAGATGAACACCAGCTCCTCCTCCGCTTCCTCGACCACGTCGACCACCACCTCCACCACCTCCACCACCTCCAGCGCCGGCACGGGCGCACGTACGGAGCAGGCCGCCACGCTGATCGGCGGCGCGCGGGAACGGATCGACGCGCTGGACGACCGGATCATCGGCCTCGTCCAGGAACGGATGGCGGTCTCGGCCGCCATCCAGGACGCCCGGATCACCTCCGGAGGCCGCCGCGTCCATCTGTCCCGCGAGATGGAGATCCTCGGCCGCTACCGCGAGGCCCTCGGCAAGCCCGGCACAGCGCTGGCGATGACCTTGCTGGAGCTGGGCCGGGGCCGAATCTGAGCTGCGGCCGTATCGAGCCATGGCCGTATCTGAGTTCGGGCACCGCTCTCACCCGTACGGCGCGTGACCGGGCCCGCGGAGGCTTCGTTGGACCAGGCGTCCGTGTCACCCAGGGGCGGGCTCGCAGAGATGGCAGAGAACCACGCGTGGCCACCGCCGGGGCGTGCGACGTACCGCAGATACGTCGTGGGACCTCGCCCCGGCGTTCGTGACCGGTAAGCAGGGGACAGCAGCCCGGTCACCCAACGGCGGTCGGTTCCGGGGACGCCCGGACCGACCGCCCCGGCGAGACTCCCCGCTCCCCCGCTTCCCCGTACCTTCGCCCTCCGAAGCTCCCGCCGCGCGCGACGCGCGCGACGCGCGTCCACCAGGACACGCACACGAACATGTGACGCAGGCCACTTAAAGATTCTGTGAAGTCGGCTGCAACCATCGCCCCATGTCATGGGTCTTGCTTGCGTAATGACCGGCCTCACCTATGACCCCGGATCTGGGAAGGCCCAACGACTCCGCACCGCGTCCGCGCGGTGCGCCGGACTTCGCTGAGGTCTTCATGAAGCTTCGCCGCGCCATGGCCGTCGCAGCCGCGACCGCCGTCATCGCCCCGGCCGCGCTCTTTTCGGCGCCGGCCGCGTTCGCGAGCGGCAACGACACGGTCACCACCACGACCGAGTCGCCCTCCCCGAGCGCCTCCGAGACCACCACGTCTCCCGCTCCGGAGGAATCGGAGAGCAGCAGCACGCCCGCCACTCCGCCGACCGCCGAGAGCGGTACGCCGGCGAGCCCGGCCGCCTCGGAGGAGGACCTCGCGCCGGCTTCCTCGCCGCCCGCGACCGGGACCAGCACTACGCCCGCTCCCGGCACCAGCCCGAGCGACGAGCCGAGCGAGGGCCCGGCGGGCTGTCTGGACGAGAACGGCGAGGTCATCTTCAGCAAGGACCTCCAGACCGACGTGAGCGGGCTGCCCGAGAAGATCGTCGCGGGCAGCGGCTTCCACGCCCTCAAGCTCAACGTCACGAACAAGAGCGACGAGGACTTCAAGCGCGTCGACTTCGGCGCCTTCGCGAGTCAGCTCGTGGACGAGGAGACGGGCGAGGAGACCGGCCGGAATCTGACGCTCCAGTTCAAGGACCCCGAGTCGGGTGTGTGGGAGGACATCTCCCTCGACCAGGAGGACGAGAACTACGGCTACATCGGCTACACCGAGGTCAAGGCCAAGCAGTCGTACACCATCGATCTGCGGCTGAGCGTGGCCAAGGCCGCCCCGGCCGGTCTCGGTGTCGTCTTCAGTATCGGTCTGTACTCGGACGGCGAAGGCAACTGCGTCATCGAGGACAGCGACACCTTCTACGAGTTCGAGATCCTCGGTGCCGGTACGGACCCGGGCAAGCCCAACGAGGCCGAGCCGCAGGAAGGCGGCAAGAAGCCGCTCCCGAAGCCCACGGGTGACAACGAGATCAAGCCGCAGGGCAGCCTGGCCGAGACCGGCTCGTCCTCGATGGTGCCCGTCATCGGTATGGCCGGCGGTATCGCGATCGTCGCCGGTGCCGGTGTGGTGTTCGCGGTGAGGCGCCGCCAGGGCAGCGCCGCCGCGTAATCCGCGTACGGCCCGCATACACGCCAGAGGCGCTGCACTCGGAGGGGGGTGCAGCGCCTCTGGCGTGTCCACGCCGTCCACGGCCGAGGACCTCGCGGTACCCCTCAGGTCTGCTTCCCTCGGGTCTGCTTCGGCGGGACCGTCGGTATGCCCAGGAACGGCAGTCTCAGCGCGCCGAACGCCTCCGCCGGAACCGCCGGAGACACCGGCTCGACCGGGACCGGACGGATGTACGCCGTGCCCGTGCCCTGTTCGGGACGGGAATCCGGCTCGCCCTTGTTCGGCCAGAAGGACATCGCGCGCTCGGCCTGGGCCGTGATCGTCAGGGACGGATTCACGCCCAGATTCGCCGAGACCGCCGAGCCGTCCACCACCGAGATACCGGGATGTCCGTACAGCCGGTGGTACGGATCGATCACGCCCTCCTCCGCCGACGCGCCGATGACACAGCCGCCCAGGAAGTGCGCGGTCAGCGGTGTTCCCATCAGCTCACCGACATTGCTGCCCGCGAAACCGTTGATCTCCTCGGCGATGAGCGTCGCGGCCCGAGTCGCCTCCGGTATCTGCTTCGGATTGGGCGCGCCATGTCCCTGGCGCGCGGTGAGCAGGCCCTTTCCCGGTCCGCCCGGTCTGCGGTACGTCGTCAGCGAGTTGTCCAGCGACTGCATGACCAGACCGATGATGGTCCGCTCCGACCAGCGGCGGTTCGAGAACGAACGGAGCAGCCGCAGCGGATGCCTCGCGGCATTCCCGAGCCAGGCCCGTATCCGCCTGTGGCTCAGCGGAACCTGGAGAATGGAGAGCGCGCCCATCGCGTTGGAGCCCTTGCCGTAACGCACCGGCTCGATATGCGTCGAACCGTTCGGATGGATCGAGGACGTGATGGCGACGCCACGGGTGAAGTCGGCCCTGGCCGCGCCGTGCCGCGCGCGGTAACGCCGGTTGTCGGTCTGCGCGCCCACCAGCGCCTCGGAGTTGGTACGGGTCAGCTCGCCCAGCCGCGCGGAGACGCGTGGCAGCAGGCCCTGGTCCTTCATCGTGTGCAGCAAGGTCTGGCTGCCATACGTACCGGCCGCGATCACGACCTGGCGGGCGCGCAAGGTCCGCGTACGGTCGTTCCGTCGGCCGTACCGTCGGCCCTTCCGACGGCCGTCGCTGCGGCGCGCGTCCGTGGGAACGGTGGTGACGCGGTGGCCGCCCGCCGGATCCTCCTCCACCGCGATCACCGAGGTCATCGGGTGAATGACGGCTCCGGCCCGCTCCGCGAGATACAGATAGTTCTCGTTGAGAGTGTTCTTCGCGCCGTGCCGACAGCCCGTCATGCACTCGCCGCACTCGGTGCAGGCCTTGCGCGAAGGGCCGGCGCCGCCGAAGTACGGATCGTCCACGGCCGCGCCCGGCCGGGCCTTCGCCGTACCGTCGGCGTCCTCGCCGTCCCCGAAGAAGACACCGACCGGCGCCGGATGGAAGCTGTCGCCGACGCCCATCGCCTCGGCCGCCGCCTTGAGATGGACGTCCGCGGGAGTCATGGTCGGATTGAGCCGTACGCCGAGCATCCGGCCGGCCTGGTCGTAGTACGGCCTCAGCTCCTGCTCCCAGTCGGTGATGGCCGCCCACTGCGGATCCTCGAAGAACGCGGCGGGCGGTACGTACAGCGTGTTTGCGTAGTTGAGCGAGCCGCCGCCGACACCGGCGCCCGCCAGCACCATCACATTGCCGAGCAGATGGACACGCTGGATGCCGTAGAGCCCGAGGGCCGGGGCCCAGAGGTAGTTCCCGATGTCCCAGGAGTTCTTCGGGAGGCTCTCGCGGGTGAAGCGGCGTCCCGCCTCCAGGACACCGACGCGGTATCCCTTCTCGGACAGCCGCAGCGCGGCGACCGAGCCGCCGAAACCGGAGCCGACCACGATCACGTCGTAGTCGTACTCGGGCCCGTCGTCGTGTTCGTCGTCGTGTTCGTCGTCGGGCTCTGCGTCAGGCTCCGCGTTGTTCTGGGCAGGTGGCACTGGCTCTCCTCGTCGAGAACTGCCGATCGAGAACTACCGCAGCCCGAGCGCCTTCATGGCCCGCAGACTGCGGCTCATGAAGGCCGCGTACTTCTCGTCGTCCATCCCGAAGGACGGAGCCATGGGCAGGATCCGCTGGTGTGCGACGGTCTGGGCCTCGGTGTACTTGAGGATGCCCTCGGCGCCGTGCCGCCGGCCGAGCCCGGAGTCCTTCATTCCGCCCATCGGCGCCCGCACACTGCCGTACGCCGACGCGTATCCCTCGTTGATGTTGACCGTGCCGGTCCGCAGCCGCGCCGCCACCGCGCGCCCGCGTGCCGCGTCCTTCGTCCATACGCTGGCGTTGAGGCCGTACGGCGTGGCGTTGGCGAGCCGGATCGCCTCGTCCTCGTCGCCGAACCGGTAGACGGACACGACCGGGCCGAAGGTCTCCTCCGTACACACCGCCATCGGCGCCTCGACACCTTCGAGAATGGTCGGCTCGTGGAAGAGCGGGCCGATGTCGGGACGCGCGACACCGCCCGCGACGACCGTGGCGCCCTTGGCCACGGCCTCCTCGACATGGCGGGTGACCGTGGCGAGCTGGCGCTCGCTCACCAGGGAGCCCATGTCCGCGCCGTAGGCGAGCGCGTTGCCGAGCCGCATCGCCTTCGTACGGGCGGCGAACCGCGCGACGAACGCGTCGGCCAGCGACTCGTGCACGTACAGCCGCTCGATGGAGATGCAGAGCTGGCCCGCGGAGGAGAAACAGGCGCGCACCGCGCCCGCCGCGGCCTTCTCCACGTCCGCGTCCTCCAGGACCAGCATGGCGTTCTTGCCGCCCAGTTCGAGCGAGACACCGACGAGACGGTCCGCCGCGCCTCTGGCCACCTCACGGCCGGTACGGGTGGAGCCGGTGAAGGAGACATAGTCGGCGTGTCTGACGACCTCGGGACCGACGACCGGGCCCTCGCCGAGCACCACCTGGAAGACCTCGGCGGGCAGTCCGGCCTCGATCAGCAGATCGCGGGCCCAGAGCGCGGTGAGCGCGGTCCCGGTGTCGGGCTTCATCACCACGGCGTTGCCGGCGACGAAAGCGGGCAGGGCGTCGCCGACGGACAGCTCGAAGGGATAGTTCCAGGGCGCGATCTGGCCGACGACACCGCGCGGCTGGCGCAGTTCGACGACCTTGGTGAGGGCCGGTACGGCGCCGGTGTGGCGCTTCGGCCGCAGATACGACCGTGCCGCGCGCCCGTAGTGGCGGGCGGCGACGGCGACGGCCTGGACCTCCTCATGGGCGTGCAGCCGCGCCTTGCCGGTTTCGAGCTGGATCAGATCGAGCACCTCGGCCTGGCGCTCCAGTACGAGATCGTGGAAGCGGAGCAGTACGGCGGCGCGCCGGCGTACCGGGAGTGCGGCCCAGCCGGGCTGGGCGGAACGGGCCCGTTCGAAGGCGGTCGCCACGTCCTCGGGAGTCGACTCGGGCAGGTCCGCCAGCTTCTCGCCGGTGAAGGGCGTGCGGTTGGCGGTACGGCCGGAACCGACGACACCGTGTGTGAGCCGGGCGACCACCTCGGGCGTGACCACATCGGCCGCGGTGCGCACACCGGCCGGGACGGCGGCCACGGGATTGGTGCCGGCGCCAGCAGGGGAAGCGGCGCCGGGTCCGGGAGTGCCTGCGGAAGCCTGCGAGTCCGTCATGAGGCCGAGAGTAGGCCGCGTGCGAGGCTTTGGATACCCGCCGGTAACACCTTTTCACCGGGCGCCCGTGGGTCACTCACGCGGCGCTCACCGATCTGCACGGCACCTACGGCAGGGCCCTACGACTGCCCGATGTCGAGATGGTCGACAACGTTCGCGTACAGCTCCTCGCCGTCCTTCACCGCCGCGCCCTCCGCGGGCATGGCCACGCGCAGCCGCAGATAGATGTTGCTCTCGCCGGGAATGACGAGTTCGTGCCAGCGGTAGCGGATCGGATCGTCGTCCGAATCGCCGTATGCCGTGAAGTCGACGACCGTCTCGAAGCCTTCCTTGCCCTGGTGGACGATGTCCTTGTTGGTGACCTCGGCGTCCTTGATCTCCGTGCCGTTCGATCCACCGCGCTCGTAGTACGCCTTCCAGACGCTCGGCCTCGGCGCCAGGATGTCCTCGTCGTCCGGCTGCTGCTGGACGCGCTCCGCGTAGATGGAGAAGACACCGCTGGGATCCCGGTAGGTGACGCCGGTGCCACTGGTGTCCTGGGTGCGCTTGTACTCGTCGGGGACGCCGACCTTGGCGGCGAGGATCTCGTTCTCCGGCCGGATTCCCCAGCCCTCGGGCAGCTTGCCGCCGCCGAACGGATCGGCCAGGATCAGAAACAGGGCGAGCGCCACGGCGAGCACTCCGCCGCCGAGTCCGTACCGCGCCGCGCGGCTGCCGTACAGCACCGGCGGGACCCATGCGGCGGCGCCCGTCTGCCTCTGCACACCACCAGGTCCAACGCCCGCGCCACCGCCACCGTGGACGCCCGCGCCGCCGTGGAGTTGTGTCGCGGCGAACGAGAGCTGCGGCGGCCGTGCCACCGACTCCAGGACCGCCCGTATCTCGGCCGCGTCCGGCCGCGCGGCCGGATCCTTGCGCAGAAGCTGCATCACCAGCGTGCCGAAGGCGCCGGATCCCCGGGCGGGCATCTGCGGTTCGGCGGAGAGTACGGCCTGGAGCGTGGCGGGAACGTTGGAGCGGCGGTACGGAGACACGCCCTCGACCGCCGCGTAGAGCACGACTCCGAGCGACCACAGGTCCGACTCGGGTCCCGGCCGCTGTCCCAGGACCCGCTCGGGCGCGATGAATTCGGGCGATCCGACGAACGAGCCGGTCTCGGTCAGCCCTTGCTCGCCCTCGATCTGGGCGATGCCGAAGTCGCTCAGCACGACCCGCTCACCACGGCCCAGCAGGACATTGTCCGGCTTGACGTCGCGGTGCAGCACTCCCTGCTCATGGGCCGCCGTGAGCCCGTCGAGTACGGCGAGTCCGATACGGGCGGCCTCGCGCGGGTCGAGCGTGCCCTCCTGAAGCCGGTCGGCGAGCGACTGACCACGCACCAGCTCCATCACGATCCATGGCTTGGCGTCCTCGATCACCACATCGTGCATGGTGACCACCGAGGGATGGTCGATCTTGGCGGCGGAACGCGCTTCCCGTTGCATCCGCAGATAAACGCGGTCCCGGTCGCGATCGCTCAAGTGGTCGGGAACGCGCGGCTCCTTGACCGCCACGTCCCGGTCCACGACCTCGTCGTGCGCCAGCCAGACCGTACCCATACCGCCATGGCCGAGCCGGGAGACCAGCCGA
>NZ_FMDK01000306.1 GCF_900091995.1 Streptomyces sp. MnatMP-M17 | reverse complement strand
CCCACCGCTCCGAGCGCCAGTCCGGTGGCCCCGGCGGCGCTCGCGGTGCCGATCAGCCGCCGCCGGGAAATACCGGCCGGCGCGGCGCCGTCCGTCCGCAGCCGGTCGTCGTCCGGGGCGTCCCGGGCCTCCTCCCGAGGATCCTGGGCGGTCCGCGCGGCCCGAGTGCTGCGGTCGTTCCGGTCGTTCCGGTTGTCGTGGTCCTGCCGGGTCTCGCTCACGATGGGTCAGCCGATCTTCACGTTCTTGTCGACAGTTGTCTGGTCGATGTCGGAGGTCCGTACGGTCACCTGGAGCTGCCACTCGCCGGGCATCGGGATCTGTACGCCGTCCGCGCTCCAGTGTCCGGGAGCGAAACGGTCGGGGACGATCGGCAGCGGGCCGATCTGCTCCGCCGTGAGCGTGAAGGCGGCCTTCACCTCGGGCACATCCAGGGGCTTTCCGTCGGCGCCGTCGACATAGATGTGCATCACATTGGCGCCGGAGCGGCCGGGGTCGAGAGTCAGCCGGATGGTGCCCTTGCCGTTCCGGCCGCCGGTGTCGAAGGGCATACGGATATTGACGGGACCCGCGCTCGCGGGAGCCTCGGCCACGGCGCCGCCGGTGCGGCTCGCTTCCAGCTCGGCGGTACGGCCCGGCTCGGTGGACGTCAGTACGGTCGTGACGGCGAGGAGCACCACGGCGACTCCGGCCTCGGCCAGTACGGAGCGGCGCAGTCCGGTTCGCGCCGGATCGGCGTCGCGGAGGCGCTTCTGGCGTGCGCTCGCCAGTGCGGCTCTTTGCCGGGCGAGTTGGGTAGCTCTCTGACTGTCATCAACTACAGCCGTCGCGGTGACGGTGTCGGAACCGGTTCTCCCCCCGGCCTCCGGTTCCGCCTCCACCTCGGCTTCCGCCTTGATCCCGGTGTCCGCCTCGATATCAGTGTCCGCCTCCGCCGCGGTCTCCAACTGCCCGTCCACCGCCGTCTCTTCCGCCAGCCGTCCCGTCCACCGCCGTGAGAACCAAGCGATTGCGACCAGCACAGCCACGAGTCCGACCTTGACCAACAGGAGCTGTCCATATGACGTTTCCCAGAGCGTCGGCCATGATCCGACCTGACGCCAGGACTGGTAGAGCCCGGTCGCGGCGAGCACCACGACGCTGAGAAAGGCGGTGCGGGAGAAGCGCCCTACCGCCGTGCTGTCGATGGAGGGTGCCCGGTAGAGGGCGACGAGCAGCGCCGTGAGCCCGCCGAGCCAGACCGCCACCGCCAGCAGATGCAGGACGTCCACCGGCATGGCGAGACCGGTCTGTATCCCGGTCGAGGCGTGTTCGGACAGCGCCCAGGTGGCGGCGATCCCGGCCGCGACGACCGATCCGCCCATGGCGAGCCCGAAGGTGAGGTCCTTCCGCTCCTTGCTCTCCTCCTCGTCACGGGGCGACTCCCTCTTGGCGTACGCGCCGAAGAGGACGGCGACAAAGAGCGCCGCCGCGCCGAGGAGCAGCAGCCGGGAGACGAGCGCCGCTCCGGTCTTGGTGGCCAGGACGTCCTGGAGCCCGTCGAGATCGAAGGCGTCGCCCAGTTCGCCGGAGCCGGTGTACGGATTGCGCAGAAGCAGCAGGACGAGTGTGGCGGCGGTGAGGGCGAGCCAGCCCTGGACGACAAGCCGTTGCAGTGGCCGTACGGACGCACCGCGCTGCCAGCAGCCGAGTACGAAGGCGGCGCCGCCGACGAGCAGGATGAAACCGGCGTACGAGACATAGCGTGCCGCGCCGTACAGCGTGCCGACCAGTCCGCCGCCCGCCTCCTCGGTGGGCACGGTGGCGGTGGTCTCGGAGGGCGCTCCGATGGAGAAGGTGAAGGCGCCGGAGACGGGATGGCTGTCGGCGGAGACGGCCTGCCAGGCGACGGTGTAGGTGCCGTCGGGCAGTCCGGGACGCAGGTCGACGCCGTACCGCACGGCGCCCGCCTCGCTCAGATCGCGGATCTTGCCCGTGTCCGCGCGTTTGCTGGTGGGATCGAGTACACGGATGGAGTTGTCGCCCATGGCGATCTGTTCGGAGAAGGTGAGGGTGATGTCCTTGGGAGCGGAAGCGACCACCGCCCCGTCCTCGGGGCTGCTCCCGGTCAGCGCGGCATGCGCCGACGCCGTGCCGGAGAGCACGGTGAAGACGGTGCCGAGCAGCACCGTGGTGATGAGCAGCAGGCGCATCAGGAGTGCTTGCCCGGGTGCTTGCCCGAAGCGCGGGGCGATGGCTGTCATGGCGTTTCAGTCCCTCATTGCTGGGCCGGGTTGTAGGTGGTCTCCTTCACGGGAAGTTCGACCGCGATGGGATCGCCCTTCTCGAAGTGCAGTTCGATGTTGACGTTCTCCCCCTGCTGGGGGCGGCGCTTGATGTCCATGAACATGATGTGGCTGCCGCCGCGTTCGAGATCCAGCTCGCCGCCGGCCGGGATGTCGAAGGACGTCACCTCCATCATTTTCTGGTTCTCGGTCTTGTGGATGGTGATGTCGTCTGAGAGGTCGCCGGTGACGGAGGTGAGCTTGTCGGCGCCGCCGCCTCTGTTGGTGATGACGAGAAAGCCGGCCGCGAGGTCGCTGACGGGCTGGGGCATATAGGCACTGCTGACGGACAGTTCGGGCTGCTCGGACGAGCCGCCGCCGGAGGAACAGCCGGTCAGTGCCAACGTGGCCGTGAGACCGATGGCGACTGCGAGTCCGCGTGCGGGTGCGGCTGCGAGCGGTGTGTGGCGGTTCACGGGGTCTCGCCCTTGATGATCTTCGGCAGATCCTTGGCGTAGTCGTCCGCGGAGGTGTCCTCGCCGTAGAGGACATAGCCGGCGTCGGTCTTCGGCGAGAAGGCGATGACCTGCGCGCCGTGCATGGACACCACGCTGCCGTCCTTCTCCTTCGTCGCCGGGTCGATACCGATGCCCAGCTGACGGGCGCCCGCCTGGATCGTCGGGAAGTCACCGGTGAGTCCGACGAAGGACGGGTCGCCCGCGCTCGGCAGCCACTTGGCGAGTTCGGCGGAGGTGTCACGCTCGGGATCGGTGGTGACGAAGACGACCTGGAGCTTGTCCTGGTCGGCCTGGGGAAGCGACTTCCTGGCGATGGCGATATTGCTCATCGTCAGCGGGCAGACGTCCGGGCAGTTGGTGTAGCCGAAGTAGATCAGCGTCGGCTTGCCCTTGGTCCGCTCGCGGAAGTCGTAGTCCTTGCCCTTGGTGTCCTTGAGGACGAGGTTCGGCTTCTCGAAGGGCTGATCGAGCACCGTCGCCGCTTTGGTCTTCTCCTGGACGGAGACATCGGCGATCGATTTCGTGGAGTCGTCGCCGCTGCCGCAGGCGGTCAGGGCGAGCGCCGCGGCCACCGCGAGGGCGGCGGCCGAGGACAGGGTTTTCTTGCGCATGAAGGGAGTTCCTGGTCGTGGAGTACGGGCACCGGGCACACGGGGCCGGGGAGTTCCGGCCTCGCGTGCCTCGGATGCCTCGGATACATGGAGCCTGACGCGTCAGCCGTGCTGCGGCCGTATGTCAGGCAGCAGTTGGGCTACGGGTCGGGCCGCGGTCGGGCGGTGCGTCAGGCTGTACGACGCCGGCCGGCCAGGACACCGAAGGCCACGCCGGCGACACCGACGACAATGCCGACGATGCCCAGGACGCGGGCGGTGGTGTCGCTGCTGTCGGCGGAGGCCGTCTCGGTCTTCGCGCCGTCGGCCGCGCTCGCGGTCTTCGTGTCGTCGTGGTCCGAGGCTGTCTTGGCGCCGGCCTGGTCCGCCGTACCGCCGTGTTCGTCGCCCGTGGCCGCGGTGAGCTTCAGGACGGGCGCGGGGCTCTCGGGCTCCGCCGCGCCTTCCTTGGGCTCCTCGATCCAGCGGACGACGTCCTTGTTGTCGTACGTCTGGATGGCCTTGAACACCAGTTGGTCGGCGTCCTCGGGAAGCTGTCCGACGGAGAGGGGGAACTGCTGGAACTGCCCGGGGCCGATCTTGCCGCCGTCCGCGGTCCAGGTGACCTTGGAGACCGCCTCGGTGATCGTGTTGCCGTGCATCTCCAGCGGCTTGGCGAGCTTGCTCTTGGTGACATCGATCTTCCAGCCGGGCACGGGCTGCGGCATCACGGACGCCAGCGGGTGGTCGGTGGGGAAGTTCACCTCGACCTTGGTGGTGGAGGCGTTGTCGCGCTCGTTGGGGACCTTGAAGTTGATCGTGGCATAGCCGCCCTTGGCGGCCGGGCCCTGCGGCTGGACGCTGACATGCGCCGAGGCGGGGCCCGCCAGCAGCAGAAGAGCGGTCGCGGCCATACCGCCGGCGACGGAGAGGCGAGTGAGGTTCTTGGCCGCGGATCCTGAGGAGGAGGCGGAGAACGTTGAGAACACGGAACACTCCACGGTGTGGGGAGAGAAGATGATCGGGCGGCGCGACATCACTCCCGTCCTGCACGGCCGCAGAGACGTACGGACGTAGCAGCATGAGCACGTAAGCGCGTAACCACACAAGAACGCGTGGATGTGCGGACGTGCCGGAGTGCGGACGTGCCGGAGTGGGAAATGTCGGGTCAGGCTGCGAGAGCGAGGACCGCCGGAGGGCCGCGCCTGATCACCGTGTGCTGGAGTGTCTCCCCGGCAGGCACCGGAAGAGTGGCGTACGAGATACGCGGAGCGCGTGTCTCCGGAGTGTGCGCGCCGGTCAGCCCGGCGCGCAGGGCCCGTACGAGCGCGAGGGCCGCACGCAGGGCGCGCAGCGTCGCACTCTCCGTCACCTCACTGATCCCGTGCGCCGAGAGCTGAGTGAGCCGCAGCAGCGCGAGATCTCCGCGGCGCAGCACCCAGCCCATCGCGAGGGCGACCAGCAGATGCCCGAGCACCATCGGCAGGGAGGGCAGCAGCCCGTCGGCGGAGGTCTGTACGGAGTGTCCGGCCGCCGAACCGGAGGCTGAACCGGAAGCCGAGGACGAGCCTGCGGCTCCGATCGCGCCCATCAGATGCTGATGGGCGCCCGCCATCGACGCCATCGCCCCGGAGCCCGTAGCCGCGGCTCCATCCGCAGCCGCCGCGGCACCCGTGCCCATGCCCATGCCCGAACCCGCCGGGTTGAGCCCCGCGTTGGCCACGATCCGCTGTGCGTCGACCGTGCTCAGCGAGGCCGGGCCCGCTCCGCAGACCAGTTTCGCGGCCAGTCTGATCAGCGCGTCATCGGTTCCGGCCGGCACCGTGAGATGCCGCTGACCGATGCCGAACAGACCGTGCAGAGCGAGCTGCCCAGCCGTCAGGGCCACCACGATGGACGGTGTCGAACGCGCGCGTCCCGCCAGCGGAGCCGCGACGGCGAAGACCGCCAGAAAGCTGAGGAGCAGAGTCCACCAGGGGACCGGGGCGCAGGAGGCCAGCACATGTCCGGTCGCCGACAGCACGACACAGACCGCGGTGAACACCGCGGCCCTCAGCAGCCGCGGAGCGGCTCCGGCGCGTACGAGACGAGCAGACATGGCCGGGTCATCATCGCACTGCGCCTCCGGCCGCCGTAGGGCAGGTCCGGAAGGTCGCTCTCCGCCCCATACGCGCCGCCCTATACACCGCCATGCGCCGCGTTCGCGTCGGCCGAATGAGGGTTATCACGTCAACCGCGCGCTTACGGGCTCCCACGGAGGGCAAATGGAGGGCAATACGTATCGGTATGTCGAGCCGCAGCCAGAAAGGCTGGAGCATGAGCATCTGGTGGTCTCTCCACTTGCGGCGCGAAGCCGCGAGCGTTCCGCTCGCCCGTCATCTTCTGCTCGGCGCCATGGAGACCGCGGGGGTCGATCCCGAGGTCTCCTTCGATCTCTCGGTCGCCCTCAGCGAAGCCTGTGCGAACGCCGTCGAGCACGGCGGTACGGGTGAGGACGGCGGCGACGGCGGTGACAGCGGGGACGGACGTTCCGCCCGATCGCCCGGGGCATACCGGGTGACCGCGTATCTGGACGGCGAGCGTTGCCGTATCGAAGTGGCCGATTCCGGCCCCGGTTTCTCCACCCGACGAGTGGTGCGCCGCCCTGTGCCACCGCCCGCTCCCACCGCCGAGAGCGGCAGAGGGCTGGGTCTGATCGAACAGCTCGCCGATCATGTGTATTTCCGCAATAAACCCGGGCACGGCGCGGTGGTCAGCTTCGACAAGATCCTCAAGTGGCGGGAGGACGCCCTGCTCAGAGCCATGTGAGCCCGAGCAGCGCGCCCTCCGTCATACCTGCTTCAGCCGTCAGGCCTGCTGCCCCAGCCGTCAGGCCTGCTTGAGGCCCGCCATCCAGGCCTCCACCTCGTCGGCCCGGCGCGGCAGCGCCGCCGACAGATTCCGGTTCCCGTCCTCCGTGACGAGGATGTCGTCCTCGATCCGGACACCGATACCGCGGTACTCCTCGGGCACGGTCAGATCATCGGCCTGGAAGTAGAGCCCCGGCTCGACCGTGAGGCACATCCCCGGCTCCAGCGTCCCGTCCACGTACACCTCCCGGCGCGCGGCAGCGCAGTCGTGCACATCCAGACCGAGCATGTGGCCCGTGCCGTGCAGCGTCCAGCGGCGCTGGAGGCCCAACTCCAGGACCTTCTCGACCGGCCCTTCGAGCAGGCCCCACTCCACGAGCTTCTCGGCGAGGACACGCTGCGAGGCGTCGTGGAAGTCGCGGTACTTGGCGCCGGGCTTCACCGCCGCGATACCGGCCTCCTGGGACTCGTACACCGCGTCGTAGATCTTCCGCTGGAGCTCGCTGTAGCGCCCGTTGATCGGCAGCGTGCGCGTGACATCGGCCGTGTAGAGGGTGTGCGTCTCCACACCGGCGTCGAGCAGCAGCAGATCGCCGGAGCGTACGTCGCCGTCGTTGCGCACCCAGTGCAGGGTGGTGGCATGCGGTCCCGCCGCGCAGATCGAGCCGTAACCGATGTCGTTGCCCTCGACGCGGGCGCGCAGGAAGAATGTTCCTTCGATATAGCGCTCGCTGGTCGCCTCCGCCTTGTCGAGGATCTTCACGACGTCCTCGAAGCCGCGCACGGTGGAGTCGACGGCCTTCTGGAGCTCGCCGATCTCGAAGTCGTCCTTCACGGCGCGCGCCTCGGAGAGATAGATGCGCAGCTCCTCGTCGCGCTCCGCGGTCACCTTGTCGGTCAGCGCGGCCTCGATGGAGGCGTCGTGCCCACGGACGTTACGGACCGGGCCCGTCGCCTCCTTGAGGACGGCCACCACCTTCCGTACGTCCTTGGCCGGGATGCCCAGCAACTGCTCGGCCTCGGCGAGGGAGTGCCGGCGGCCGACCCACAGCTCGCCCTGGCCGTCGAGCCAGAACTCACCGTTCTCCCGGTTGGAGCGCGGCAGCAGATAGACCGTCGCGTCGTGCCCGCCGTCCTTCGGCTCCAGTACGAGAACACCGTCGTGGGTCTGGTCGCCGGTGAGATACGTGTACTCGGTCGAGGCGCGGAAGGCGTACTCGGTGTCGTTGGACCTGGTCCTGAGGTTGCCCGCGGGGATCACCAGGCGCTCGCCGGGGAAGCGCGCGGAGAGCGCGGCGCGGCGCGCGGCGGTGTGGGACGCCTGTGCGATCGGCTCCAGACCGTGCAGCTCGGTGTCGGCCCAGCCGGACTTCATGATTTCTGCGAGCTCTTCGGACACGCCCGGGTTCAAACCGTTCTTCCTTGTCTTGATCGGTTCTTCTTCGGTCTCCGGGATCTCCGGTTCCGGGGTTTCCGGGGTCTCCTGGGCGAGCTCGTCAGCCACGTCTTCTCCTCATAAGGTCATGAATCCAGAACATCCTTCCCATCGTATGTGTGAGGGGAAGGCCGCCCGGTGTCCCTGTGCGGAATCCATCGGCACCGGATAAGACCGGATAAGACCGGGCGAGACCGAGTGAGAACCGGGTGAGACCGGGGGTGAGACCGGGCGAGATCAGTCGAACCGGGCGGCGAGCAGCACCACGTCCTCGGCGCTGTCGGGATTCCACGCGCCTTCGGCGTTTCTGCCGCCCGGACCGCCCGGACCGCCCGGACCGTCAGGCCCGTCCGGCAGTACGGTCCGCAGTACGTGGTCGGCGACCGCTCCCGGATCGTTCCTGGCGGACGGAGGAATGCTCGCCGCCGCTCCGTGCAGCCGCGCGTAGGCCCGGTCCATGGGGTCGCCGGTGCGCCGCAGCAGTCCGTCCGTATAGAGCAGCACCGTTTCGCCGGGCGCGGGCCACAGCTCCACGCTGGGCGCCTCCCAGCAGGCGAGCATCCCGAGCGGCGCGGACAGGGACGTCTCGACGAACTCGGTACGCCGGTCGCCGACGATCAGCGGCGGCGCGTGTCCGGCCCCGGCCAGCAGGATCTTGCCCTGGGCCGGTTCGGCGTACGCGAAGAGGGCCGTGGCCGTACGCGCGGGCTCGGTCAGCCGCAGCAGCAGCTCCAGATCGGAGAGTACGGCGACCGGATCCTCGCCCTCCATCACGGCGTACGCGCGCAGCGACGCGCGCAGCTGTCCCATCGCGGCCACCGCGCCGGGCCCGGAGCCGCTCACCGAGCCGACGGACAGGCTCACGGCGCCCTCGGGCAGCGGGAGCGCGTCGTACCAGTCACCGCCGCCGTACGGGCCTGTGCGATGGCGCGCGGCGAGCTGGAGGCCGGGGATCCGTGGGAGCCGGCTGGGGAGCAGTTCCTCGGCGATGGTGGCCACGCGGGTACGGGCGCGCTCCAGCTCCAGCAACCGGGAGAGATGCCGGCTCGCATACCGCGTGTAGAGACCGACGAGATGGCGCTGGCGTTCCACCGGTTCGGCGGGTTCGTCGTACAACCAGATAGCGGCCCCGAGCCGCCCGGACACGGCGTTGGACACCGTGCTGGATACCGGACCGGACGTGGCGCCGCCGGACGCGAGACCGGACGCGGCACCCGTATGGGCTTCCGTACCGGCGACCAGCGGTACCGCGTAGCTGGCGCCGTATCCGAGCCGTACCGCGACCTCGCGCTGACGCGGGTCCAGTTCCGTGTCCCGGAGCAGATCGGGAGAGGCCACCGGCTCGGTCCGCGCGGGAGGACCGTCCAGGAGCCGGCCGTACGAGGAGGCGCGGCGCGGCACGGTCTCCAGATGGCCGAGATCGGCATGCGTGAGCCCGAGTCCAAGGGTGGTGCCGGGGCCCAGACCGTCGGCCGGTTCGAGTACGACCAGCCCTCGGCGGGCGCCGACGAGGGCGGCTCCGGCGCGCAGCAGTTCCTTGAGCGCGCTGTCCAGTGAGCCGGTTCCGGCCAGACGTTCGGTGAGTTCGTGCAGGGTGGTCAGATCGGAGACCCAGCCGGCCAGCCGGTCCCGGATCAGCGCGCCGGGCGCGGCGGGAAGGTCGTCCAAGGGCGGGCCAGTGTGCGCGGGGGCCGGAACCGTGGAATCGATTCCAGCCACTTTCGGCATGTTCGGGGCGCTCATGGCAGTCGGCTTTCCGACGGGTGCGTTTCACTCAATAGCATCGCAAACCCCTAGGTCATTCCGCGCGGCTACCCATGTATCCACATGTACACGTACAACTAAGGCAATGTCCAGCATTGTCCGGGCGGAACGGCCGGTGTCCTGAGACGTTCAAGTTGGCAGAAAAATTACCCCCCTGACCAGGTTTTGCGATCGACTGAGGGCGCTCAACAGGGGGTCCTTCAGGGATGAGTTCGAGTTCGGCCCGGTTGGAGCGTCATTCCGAACGTGATGGGTACGTAAACGGTGACGGACAGGGGCAGTTGGGACCGCCCCGGAACCTGGCGGCAGGACCGGGCGTCTTAACCGCCGTAGGTCACACCTCATCCCCCGGAGTGGCGAGAAAAGCACAGCGGGACAGAGCGGGACAGTAAGCGCCATGCGCACGCCACCCCTCGCCACATGCTCAACGAAGACAGTCCGTGCCCGGCCCAGGAATGGCGTGATGCGCCCGCGGGTGGGGAGGGGCTGTCCGTGCCTCAGGTACGGGGCGGCCATGCGTCGAAAGTGCGCGCGGTTACTACGCACAGTGATACGCACGGTGAAGTGATGCACACACATGGTGTCAGTGTCATGTGGACCTCGGCGTTCAACGGAAAGGAACGAGCGCTCATGCGCGAGATCCTCGGAAGGCGACGCAGGCTCCGGCTCCGGCGCAAGGGGGGGCCTGCCCAACTCGACGCGGCGCTCGTCTGCGCCACCGCGTGGAGATGGCCCGTACTCCCGGGCGCCGGTCTCACGGCGGCCGGCGGACGCGGGACACGCGGACTTGGCTGCGCCTGCCCCGACCTCGAGTGCGCCGTACCCGGCGCGCACCCCTTCGATCCCGGCCTGCTCGCGGCGACCACCGACGAGCGCATGGTGCGCTGGTGGTGGCGGAACCGGCCCACGGCCCCGATCGTGCTGGCCACCGGCGGCGGCGCGCCCTGCGCGGTGAGCCTGCCGGCCGTCGC